>SCTL01000663.1 GCA_004297495.1 Verrucomicrobiota bacterium | reverse complement strand
CAACCGCTGCCCTCGATTCTCTTCCTGAGCATGGAGCCGCTACTTGAGGTGCCCGTCGAATTTCGCCTTCCAACGGGCCGCGCGAAAGGATGAGCTTTGAACAACGATACGAGAGCGGAGCTGGCGGCGGGCATCGCGGCGTACCAGCATGAGCAGCGCGTGTTTGTGCGCCTGTTGCGCAAGCGTGGTAGCTTCACCGAGCGCGACTTCGATGCTTGGTTTCGTGGCCGCGAGTGGCGCCGGCGAAGCCGTCCGCTCGAACGAAGGGTTGTGCATCTGGTTCCGAAGCGAGAGGAAAGACGATGGCAAAGACGACAAGCATTGCATGGACAGACCACACTTGGAGCCCGTGGGAAGGCTGCACGAAGATCAGCCCGGCGTGCGACCACTGCTACGCGGCGCGCATGAACGGATGGCTAAAGGCCGGCGAGAACTGGGGGCCTGGTGCTCCGCGGTTCGAGTACAGCGACGAACACTGGAAGAAACCTGGCCGCTGGGCCGCGAAGGCGATGCGCGACGGCACGCGGCCAAAGGTGTTCCCGTCCGTGTGCGACCCGTTCGACAACGAGGTTCGGCCGGAACTGCGCGCGCAGTTCTTCGACCTGATCTACGCGACGCAGCCGCTGACTTGGCTGCTGTTGACTAAGCGCATCGGCAACGTGCCGAGCATGCTGGTAGGGCCTGGAATGCCTGGGCGCATGCCATCGAACGTGTGGCTCGGTGCCACGCTGGCGAACCGCGAAGAGATGCTGCGCGACGGGCCGAAGCTGAAGGCCGTGAGCGCGACCGTGCGTTTCTGGAGCGTGGAGCCGATGCTCGGAGACCTGGGCGAGATTCCGCGCGAGCTATTGCCTGACTGGGTGATCTGCGGTGGCGAGAGCGGCCCCGGCGCCCGCAGGGTGTGGCGCGCGTGGATCGACTCGCTACGCGACCAGTGCGCCGCGGCGGGCGTGCCGTTTTTCTTCAAGCAGTGGGGCGGGCGCAATGCCGATGCTGGCGGCTGCGAACTGGACGGGGCAGAGGTCAAAGAATGGCCGCGTGCCGCGTGATGCACAACGTTTGAGGTGAGCTGGCCCCAACGACCAGCACTGAATATGACAACTGAACCAAACTCGCCAGCCGTTGAGGGTCAGCTCGACCGAAGGGTTAGCCAGCGCCCGTGACGCTGGCAAGACAAGGAATTGATATGCAGATGTTTCGCAAGAAGCCTGTTGTGATCGAAGCGTTCCAGATGACGGTCGAGAGCCGCATGGACAACAAGGACTGGCCCGAATGGCTGAACGCCGCGTGGAACAAGAACGAAGGCGAGGCTGGCGCTTTGTTCCGAAAGAACATGAGCGCGCCGCTGCCTGACTTGCTTTGCATTTGGACGCTGGAGGGGGTGCATTTGGTTGATTGGGGAGACTGGATCATCCGAGGCGTGAAAGGTGAGCTGTATCCCTGCAAGCCTGACATCTTCGCGGCCACCTAC
>SCTL01000662.1 GCA_004297495.1 Verrucomicrobiota bacterium | reverse complement strand
GGCTGATTGACCCGGTTTTTTGTTTTTAGCATTTGCTCTGCTCCCCGCTCCTCGCTCCTCGCTTTCTGTCCTCCGCATTCGTCCCCTCCGTCCCTCAACCCTCAGCCAGAATTCATTTGGCAACCTTTCTCACCCCTGCCAATGTTCCTGATAGAACCATGAAACCGCGCACGCAATTCGCGGCACTCCTGACCCTCTCGGCTGCGTTGGCCGTTTCAGCTTCGGCCGCTGACACCGCGACTGTCCTTCAAGTTCTCGACGGCGACACCTGTAAACTCGATGACGATCGCAGAGTCCGCTACCTGGGAATTGACACACCCGAGAAAGGCGACCCCGGCGCCGAAGAAGCCACGCAAGCCAACAACACCCTCGTCGGCGGGAAAAAAATCCGCATCGAACTCGGCAAACCGGAAAAAGATCGTGACGGGCGTTTGCTCGCGTACGTCTTCGTCGGCAAGACATGCGTCAACGAAGAACTTGTTCGCCAGGGTGTCGCTTATGTCCGCCGTCCCGTTGCCGCCAAACACAAGACCGCCTTCGTCAAAGCACAGGAAGAAGCACGCCGCGCAGGCCGGGGAATGTGGGCTGGTTTGACCAACACCCAAATCGCTATCGCCGCCGTTCACGCCAAGCCGGAAGCAGGCGGTCGGGAAAACCTGAACGACGAATACATCGTCATTGAAAACGAGGGCCAGAAATCGGTCACCCTGACCGGCTGGACCGTTTTGGACGAAAGCCACCACCGCTACTTGTTTCCCAAATTCACCTTGCCAGCCGGCGGCAAAGTCACTCTCCGCACCGGCCTCGGCGAAAACACCGACACCGAACTCTTTTGGGGCAGTCGTAGTGCCATGTGGAACGACACTGGCGACACGATTTTCATCCGCGACGCCAACGGCAAGTTGGCCCTCAGCCACGTTTACTGACTCTCAACACTCAGTGTTGACACCGTTTTTCCCTTGTTCCAGTTCGTCCGACGGGCAGAGTGGTGGCGTTGCTTATGGCAAAAGTCCTCGGCGAGTCAGGCCGATACGTCAGTCAGGAGGCGGTAAACAAACGCTCCCGCACGGTTCTGGTTGCCTTCGTTGGCATCGCGATCTTGGGTGTCATTGAGGGCCTCGTACTATCTACCTTCGTCCCGCTCGGTGCGTTTGGCTCTCTGCTCAGGTTGTTCCTCCTCCTCGCTGCGCTCGCTGGCATTTTTTTGGTTTACCGGGTTGGCAGTCGGAAAATGGACGCTCTCGAAAAAGGGCGCGTGGCCATGATGCGCGGCGCGGCTGGCGAAACACTCGTCGGCAGCAAACTGGCAAATTTTCTGGATGAGTTCTGCGTCATCAACGACTTGACTACTCCTTTCGGCAACCTCGACCACGTCGTCGTCGGCCCAACGGGCGTCTTTGTCCTCGATTCCAAAAACTGGCGCGGGGTCGTGTCCGCTGACGGCAACGGCGAATTGCTGCTGAACGGCCAGCCTACCGACAAGCCACTTGTTCGACTGTTCATTGTCCGCGTGATGAACATCCGCGACAAGGTCCGCACGCTCGCCACCGGACTCTACCCGTTCTATCAAAGTGTTTTCGTTTTCACCGCTGCTCGCGTTGAGGCCAAGTGGGGCACGACTGGTAAAGTGCATTGCATCACCGACGACCAGCTTCACGACTACATCGTGGAGAAAGATTTCGGCCAGCGACTCAAACCCGAAGAGGTCCAACTCATCACCCAAGCGTTTCTCGGCCTCGCCCACATGGACCGCGAATTTGCACGCGGAGAAAACAACAAACCACTGTGATTGTGCAGCGCAGCGACGCCCCTTTGGATCACTTCACATATATGTTGGCGCGCACATCGCATTTTGGACTTGCGATTCTATTCCTGAGCCGGACCATCCCCTAAAAATCCACTTAAGCTCCAGTTATGAACGCAAATCCTACTGAGATCAAAAACGGCATCCAAGCTGGTCTCACTCGATCGCTGCCACATTTCCGCGGCAAGATCGACCGCCAGCCAGATTACCTCTATTCCTTGCTCGAGAATGCCTTAAGGTCATGGCCCGAAGATTCTCAAGACCGCTTTGTAAACTTGTTCGCCGAACTGACCACTATTGCTGCGGTCGCCCGAGTCGCAAACCAGGAGCCGCAACTCACGATGGATGACGTTCGTGCCTTTCTCGGTCATTCCATCGCCTTCTTCAATTCGTTTACTCACAAATGAGCTACGGAGAGACCTGCTTTGCGCGGCTTCGCAAATACGAACGTCGCGAGCAACTGACCATTTGGGTTGCGGCAGGTCTCGGCTCATTGGTGGCTTTTGCTGCTACTGACGTTATCAAGGAAGCGCCAAGGATTTTTCCCCGGCTGGTTTTGACCATCGCCGCTTTGGGCGGTCTATGCCTCGCCTTCTCGCGGGTTCAATTCGAATGGAACGCCACCATCATCCGCCGGCAGATTGACGAGGGCACAATCGAAAAGACCACTCTGCTTCCAC
>SCTL01000661.1 GCA_004297495.1 Verrucomicrobiota bacterium | reverse complement strand
CCTTCGGCAAAGGAATCGTCAGGTCGCCGGAAAGATAGCGACCTGTGAGCGAACGTTGGTTGGCGAGAATTTCCGGCAACGGGCCGACCGCGACGACTTCGCCGCCATGGACGCCCGCGCCCGGGCCGAGATCGAGAATGTGGTCCGCCGCGCGAATCGTGTCGGCGTCGTGCTCGACGACGAGGACGGAATTGCCGAGGTCGCGCAGGCGTCGGAGTGTTTCCAATAATCGGTCGTTGTCGCGCTGATGCAAGCCGATGCTCGGCTCATCGAGCACGTAAAGCACGCCGACCAGGCCCGCGCCAATCTGGGTAGCGAGCCGGATGCGCTGCGCCTCGCCACCGGAGAGCGTGCCACTCTCGCGATTCAGCGTGAGATAACCGAGGCCGACATTTTTCAGGAAGCCGAGGCGCGCGCGGATTTCTTTGACGACTTCATCCGCGATTTTCTGTTGGAACTCGGTGAGTTTCAAACCCGCGAAAAACGCTTCCGCCTTGTCCACGGAGAGCGAGCAGACGTCCATGATGGAGAGGCCGGGAATTTTGGAGTGCTGCGACTTGTCGCCGCTCTTGCCGCTTTGCCGACTTGTCGGCAAAGCAGAGCCGCGTTTGAGCGGCTCGGGAAAATCCGGACCAGCGCCCGCGTTCGGCGGCGACAAGTCGCCTGACGAAAGCGGTGACGAGTCACCGCACTCCAAAGTCACCGCAAGAATTTCGGGCTTCAATCTCTTGCCATTGCACGCGTCGCAAAATTGCGGCGACATGAAAGCTTTCAGGCGATTCCGCGTGAACTCACTTTCACTTTCCGCGTAAAGCCGCTCCAGGTTCGGCAGCACGCCCTCGAACGGACGCTTGATCACGCTCTGTTTGCCGGCGCGCCAGAAGTGGAACTCGATTTCCGTTTCGCCCGACCCGTGCAACAGCGCGTGTTTGAATTCATCCGGCAAATCTTTGTAAGGCTTCTCCAGACTTTGACCGTAGTGCGACGCCACCGCCTTCAACATCGCCTTGTAGTAAACGATCATCCGCTTGCCGCCGCGCCGCCACGGCAACACCGCGCCTTGCTCCAGCGATTTGTCGGCGTCCGGTACAACGAGACCCTCGTCGAAAACCATTTTCTGTCCGAGGCCGTGGCAAACGGGGCATGCGCCGTTCGGCGAGTTGAAGGAAAAATGTTTCGGCGTCGGCTTCTCGTAACTCTTGCCCGTGCCGGGGGAATACATCCGGTTGCTGTGAAGCGTTTCAATCCAACCGTCCAATTGAACCGACGATCCCCTCACCCCGTCCCTCTCCCCATCGGATGGGGAGAGGGTGGCCGAAGGCCGGGTGAGGGGCGCGGCTTTAGACTTTGGACTTTGGACTTTGGACTCGGGCAATTGATGCAGCGTCATCATCACGCCCTGACCCCAGCGCAACGCCGTCTCCACCGAATCCTGCAAGCGCACGCGCACCTTCTCCTCCATCACGAGCCGATCCACAACGGCTTCGATCGTGTGCGATTGCTTGGCGTCGAGTTTCACCCGCACGTTCGGGTCGGTGAGTTCAACCATCTCGCCATCCACGCGAGCGCGCACGAAGCCTTCGCGCTGGAGTCGTTCGATCACATCGCGAAACTCGCCCTTCTGCTTGCTCACCACGGGCGCGAGCAACATCACCTTGGTCCGCTCCGGCAACGCGAGGATTTTGTCCACGATGTCGCTGGTGGTTTGCGCGACGATGGGCTCGCCGGTTTCCGGACAATGCGCCTGGCCGACGTGCGCATAGAGCAGGCGCAGGTAATCGTAAATCTCCGTGGTCGTGGCGACGGTCGAGCGCGGGTTCATGCCGCTGGTGCGTTGCTCGATGGCGATGGCCGGCGAGAGACCCTCGATGTAATCCACGTCCGGCTTCTGCATCTGGTCGAGGAACTGGCGCGCGTAGGCGGAGAGGCTTTCGACGTATTTGCGCTGGCCCTCGGCGTAAATGGTGTCGAAGGCGAGCGACGACTTGCCGCTGCCGCTCAGGCCGGTGATGACGACCAGCTTGTCGCGCGGGATTTCGAGCGTGAGATTTTTGAGATTGTGCTCACGCGCGCCGCCGATGCGGATGAATTCTTTGCTCATGCAATCCGAATTTCACGAAACGGATAGTCGGGAAGCCTAGGAAGAATTCCCCGGCAAGCAAAGCGTAGAAGTGCATGGACAAACCTGCCTCGTTGCTTACGCTGCGCGGCATTCAATGGCTGCCAAAGCGCGCAACGGAAAGGATCGCAACTACGTTTCGGTGTGGTTCTGGATGTTTGCCATGCTCGTCATGGCGCTTCCCTGCATCAATATCGTGATGATCCTCGTGTGGGCGTTTCTCGGCGAGAATGAATCGCGGAAAAATTATTTCCGCGCGCTGATCCTGTGGTTTCTGTTCTGGGTGGCAGTGTGGATCGCGGTGATGGCT
This sequence comes from Verrucomicrobiota bacterium, assembly GCA_004297495.1. Taxonomy (GTDB): domain Bacteria; phylum Verrucomicrobiota; class Verrucomicrobiia; order Limisphaerales; family JADLHS01; genus SCTL01. The sequence continues at coordinate 9,979 of SCTL01000661.1, read as the reverse complement.
TTCGGTTTCTGGCCGGAGATTCTGAAACAGATCGAACTTTGGAAGAAGTCATACACCGGACACTGACATTACTCTCACTCCAGACAGAAACCTCCCAACAGGCGGCTCAAGACAAACGCCCCGCTGCCAATCGCGTCGCCTTGCTGCCGATTCTCAGACCGAACTTCAGCCATTGCTCCGGCGGTTTGCCGAGTTGAATCTGCCGGGCCACGGCGGCGAGTAATGCGTCCCCTGCTCCGACGGTGTTGCGCAGCTTCACGCGCGGCGGCGTGGCGGTGAAATGAAATCCTTCGGCGTGGTTGACGAGCAGGCCGCGTTTCCCGCCGCGCGAAACCAAAACCCAGCCACGCGTTTGCGCCGAGAGCGCACGGGCCGCGCGGAGAATTTCTGCTTCCGGGCGCAGCGAACCGGCGGACGAGGCGTCCGCCGGAACACGCGAGGGCGCGTGTGCTCCCCACCATTGGGCCAGTTCGTGTTCGTTCGGCTTTACGAGAAACGGACGCGCCTTGATCGCCGCCGCGAAGGCCGGCCCGTCGCAATCGAGCAAGGTCCGCACGCCGAAGCCGTGAGCGGAGCGGATGAGTTGCGCGTAGGCCGTGACCGGCACGCCGCGCGGGAGACTGCCGGAGAGAATAAGCAACGGTGTTAAACATTCGGGAGGTGAAGCGGCGTGAACGCCGCGCTCCGGAGCGCGGGCTTCAGCCCGCTTCAAAGTCCGAACTGACAGAGCCGCCAGTATTCGCCTCACGACTCTCAAGATATTGTCCCGTTCGCGGCGTGAAAGTTCCGGGCCAAGGGGATTGAAACGAATTTGCCGTCTGGCATTCGTCGTCACGATGACGTTGACGCGCGTGGGTTCGCGCAGGCGGATGATGTGCGACGAAATTTTTTCCGCCCGCAGGTAACCGGCAAGTTCAGCGCCGATTTGACCGCCGAGCGGGACGAGCAGTTGCGGTTTTCCACCGAGATGTTTCAGCCAGCGGGCGACGTTGATGCCTTTGCCGCCGGCCCAGCGGCGTTCGGAGTGGACGTTGTTCTTTTCCTCCCAGAGCACGTCGGCCACGCGCCACTCGGCGTCAATGGACGGATTGAGCGCGAGGACGAGCGTGTCCATCAAGGCAGTTGCAGCAGCCGGTAGAAGCGCGGCGAGGTCAGGCCCGGCGGCGTCTGCGAGCCGTCGTCGAAGAACTGGAACTTCCCGGTCGTGGACTTGACGATGTTGGTGAACGACGTCCACGGCGGCGGCGGGAAGAGGACGCTGTTCCATTGCACCAGGTAACTCGCGCTGACCGGACCGAACCACGTCAGCAGGTTGCCGCCGTTCGTAAAGACGATGCTGCTGATGACCGGTCGCGGCACGTAGGGATTGATGGCGATGCCTTCCGCCACGCGGAAGAAACTGTACGGCGAGGGCAGCGGCACGCAGTACGTGGTGAACGGCCCGGTGGCGGTGATGGTCGGCGAGACGGTGGTCCAGATGATGTTCGAACTGGCGAGTTTGTCCGTGCCTTCGACGTGATAATGTACGTTGGTCAGCGATTCCCACGTGATGCAGAAGCCGTTCGTGTTGATTTCAATGTGGGTGATCCGGAAGGGCCGACCGGTGACGGGCCATTCGGTGGCTTTGATTGAGTAAGTGACGCAGCCAGGCGTGAGGTTGATGGCGCCGAGGAACCAATTGCCCGGCGTGAGCGGCACGGGCGTGGAGTTGGTGAGCACGACGATGACTTCGTCATTCGTGAACGGGTTCGCGCTGAAATAATCGAACGTGGTCAGGTCAGGCAACGGCAGGTCTTTCTTGGCGACGAGGGTCATGTCGCCGCTGGGATTGTTGATCTCGAACTGTGCGCGCGCGGCGTTGGTGGTGACGACATAGCGGTAATAATCCGTGGTGAGGAAACCGCAGTTCACGTTCGTGTAGGGCACACCGTTGGTCAGCGTGATGACGCGCGGGAACGCGCCGCGGTTCACGAGACCGTTCTGATAAATGAAATCCAGCTTCCAACTGATGAGCGCGTCGGTGACGGGCGCGCCAACGCGGGTGTCCCAGATTTCCAGTTTCCATTCGCCGAAAGCGGGTTCGCCCTCGAAGGCCTTGAGACTTTCCTCGGGGAAGTAATAGATGCCCAGTGCTTCCTCGGCGAGCGAGAAGTTGTCCAGCAACACGCCGGGTTCGAGACCTTCGACCGTGAGCGGGGTGCCGGTTTGCGCGGCCCTGAACACGGCGCCATTGGTGCGCCATGTGGTGTTGTTGGCGTAAAAGAGGTTGGTCAACACGCCGTCAAGTTGGATGTTCGCCTTGGCAAGGGACGGCGGTATGGATCCCAGAACCGGGTCGAACTTGCCGTTGGTGCTGGCCTGGTAGATGGCTTTGATTTCGCTCGGCGTGATCGCACGCGAGTAGAGGGAGATTTCATCCAGCGCGCCTTCGAAGGGAATGTAATCCCAGCAGGTTGTGCCCGTGTTACCGATACCGATGGTCGGTTCCTGGTCTGCCAGAAGCGCGCCAAACGGACGCGCCGCCGTGTTCGTGGTGCCCGCCAGCACGCCGTTGGTGAAAATGCTCATCGTGCCCGTGTAGCCATCGAGCGTCGCCGCCACATGCACCCACTGGCCGCGCGCGAGCGGCGTGATGGTGGCGATGCTGGCGCCAAGGCCCGCGGCATCGGTGATGCCGAAGCCGAGCGTTTCGTCCGCATACTGCTGCAGCCAATAAGGATCGAATCCGCCGCGACAATCGCCGCGCCAAAGGACGATGCCGGAATTGCCGCTGCCGCCATTGGGATTGATCCAGCCTTCGATGGACAAGGTATTTGTCAAAATAAATGCCGGCTGATCGGGAACGGAAATCCGGCTGTGCGGCGGAAAGAAGTTGTAATGCGAGACAAATGCATCCCCGACTTCGCCCGGCGCGTAGGTGATCAACTGTGTGGTGCCGTTGTTATTGGTCACGCTGTCCTTCGCGTTGCCCTCGCCGCGCCACCAGCCGGCGATGCCCGGCCCGCGATGCGCCCACGCGAAACGATAGTTTCGTCCGCGCACGGTGGGGACGATGCGCGTGAGTTTCCCGGCGGCAAGCGCGCCGTAACTCGTGCCGGCGGCGGCGTTGGCAGGATCGTTCTCCACCGAGACCTGATTGGTCAGGATCGTCCAACCGTTCACCGTGGTGTTGGTATCGTACTCGCCGACGGCGACTTCAAAGTCGCTGAGATAAAAATTCGTGCCGAAGGGCTGCGCCGAACGGAAGGGCGGCGTGGCGAACTTGATCGGCAGCGACGCCTTGTTGGTGTCCTCGGTGAACGTGAGGTAATTGTAAAAATTCTGAATGGAACTGGCGGTGTAATTCCAGGCGGTGGTCGGATTGTTAGTGTTGTTGCCTTCGTTCATCACGATCATCAACTCGGTGCTGACGCCCGGACCGAACTTGATGGTGAACCGCCCGCCGCCGCTGATGTAGCCGCTGTCAAAAATCTTCGTAGCGTCGTAATAAACCGTCATGCGATCCGGGATGCTGAAGAACTGGTAGTCTATGTTGACCGTGCCGGAATTCACGCCGGTGTCGAAGATGTTGGTGTCCGCCGTGGCACCGCCCGATGTGCTCCGCGGGGAGATGTTGGTGATGCTCAAGCTGCTGCCGAGGCTCGTGTCGTTGGTGCGCCCGCGATTTTCCATCAGCAATACGCGCGTGCCGCTGGGGCTGACGAGCGTGAAGGCCAGATCAGATACGCGCGGGTGATCCACTCGCAAGCCGACTTCGACCGAGGCCACGTTCGCGCGGTTCGTGTTGAACAGGCTCGCGTTGGACACCGCGTCGTCGAGGATGTTCGCCGTGTTGGTGGCGGCGTAATTGATCGGCACGATGCTGTTCACGTCCACGCCCAACCGGATGATGAGCCGCACGGTTTGCGAGACCGAGTTCGGATTGAAGATGCCGACGAAATACCGCCCGATGGCCAGCGGCGGGATGCTGTCCGCGTTGATGTCAATGCACGTGCCGCCGATGTTCGTGCCGATGAGCGAGAAAAAGTCGTAGTCCGTGCGCGTCGGGAAATCGCCGTACTTCACATAAAGTTCGAGCGGAATCGGCGCGGGCGTGGCGGAAATGTTTTCCGCGCAGATCTGGAGGTTGGTCGCGCCGGGCGGCACGTCTATGAAATCGTAACCCCAACCGCCACCGGGAATTTCCAGAATGATCGCGTCCGCGTTGTTGGTGAATTGCGGTTCGAGACGGATGGTCAGTTGATTCACCGCGCCGGTCTGCGAGAGCGCGTCGTCAATTTCCGTGAGCAGCCACAGGCCGATGCCGTCCGCGCCGATGAAATCTTTCAGGCTGCCCGGACCATCCGTGTGCGTCAACGCGTCCTGACCGTTGTCCTCATAAATAAACTGGTATGGTCCCGGCGGCGGCGGCGCCGGGGGCGACGCCGGCGGGCTGCGATGGTTGTTGAGGGCGACGACTTTCTGGTTGTGGATGAGATCGCCGAGCAGGTCGCCAAGATTGTTGTGCGTGATGACGTTGGTCACCACGACGCGGCGCACGGTGAGCGGTTCGGTGGCGATGCCGAAGACGAGTCCCGCGCCGGGATTCGCCGGCGTGCCGTCGGGAATCATCGCCGGCACGGGCAGACCGCGCAGGATGAGATTGCCATTTTCATCGCGCGCGCCGAAGGGCTCTTCGCTGAAGATGGCAAGGAAGGCGTATTCCGCCGCCATGGAATCCTCGGATTTTACGCCGATGTAATATGTCGCGCCGGCTTGAGCGTTTGACAGAGCCACGACTTCCGTGCCGCCGCGTGTGCGCGACTTGAGCGCGCCAGCAATGGCGACCGGATCGAGGACGAGCAGGTTCGGATCGGTCGTGACGTAGAGATCAATGTCCGCCTCGACGCGCGTGGCGTTGTCGGGATTGGATTCGCGCGTGCCGATGCGCGGCACGGCGAGCGTGGGCGGGAAGAAGGTGACGAACGCGGCATTGGTGAAGTTGACGTTCGTGCCGTTGAGTGTGGTGGGATTCTGGATGGCGTAGAAATGCCACTGGTTCGTCATGCCGTTGGTGGTGCCGAGCAGCGGCGCGTTCGCGCCGACCAGTTGGTGGAACAACAGCGAACCGGCCACGCCCGGCGCGTTGGTGATCGTGTTGGGCGGCACGGTCACTTCCGGCCCGGTTGGATTGACGATGGCCGGGTCGGGATCAATCGTCAGCGCGTCCGGCACTTCGCCGTCACCCGCGGAAATTACCAGCGCGTAATCCTGCACCACGTCGTTCGGATGGGCGGTCACGGCGTTCACGTTCACGCGATGGGCCTTGACGGTGATCGTGTAGTTCGAACTCAACGTGGAGGGGATGAAAATGTTTTCCACGTTGTTGACCAGATCAATGTTGGCCACCAGGTTCGTGTCCCACGGGAACGTGAAATTGCTGCTCGTGGGAATGTCGTTGCCGAAATAAACATCGCCGGTGTCGAGATTGGTGACGATGAGATCGAGGTCGTTGACGAGCTTGGTGCCGGCCACGGGATTGCCGGGCGGGTCCGTCCAGACCAGCGTGACGCGCAACGGCGCGTTCAGTCCGCCTTCGGAAACGTGCAGCGTGCGCGTGAGGCTCTGGCCGGTGGCGAGGGCGCTGTTCGTGTTCTGTTCGTAAATCTCCATGGACGCCGCGCCCGTATGCGACAACGCGGCCGTGATGTTGTTCACCGCACCCGTCAGATCGTTCGTGGACGGGATGCAGTTTTGCAGATGAATCAAGCCCCAGCCCTGGAAGTTGATCGAGTTCTGCACCTCGAAATCGTAGAGCGGGCCGACCGAGCGCGCGCCGTTGATCAGCAACGCCTTCATCAGCGCGGGGCTGTTCGTCTGGGGCGCGGGAAGTTTCTGCTCGAAGAATTCCTTGAGCAACGCCAGCACGCCCGAGGCTTCCGCCGCCGACATGCTCGTGCCGGATTCAAACCGGTAGAAGGGCGCGATCAGCGCATTGAGATTGCTCAGCGTGTTGAGCGGGGCGGTGTCCACGTTCGTGGTGATCACGTCCACCAGCAGATCGAACGTCACGGTGTTGGAACTCGGATTCGCCACCATGTAAAACCAGCCCTGACCCACGGGCGTGGGAAACACATAGTTGACGTAATTGCTGCCCGCCACCGGATCTGCCACGGTCGGAATCGCGTTCGGATTCACAAAGATCGGCAACGGCGGGAACGGCTGCGGAATCGCGCGGTTCGTGCGCACTTGAATCGTGAAGCCCACCGTCGTGTCCGGCAGGAACGCGAGGTTGATGAACGATTCGTTCGTCCCGAGTGTGATGCCGGTGAAGAACGAGTAATTGTGCTCCCGCCCGCTGTAGTACGCGTTCGTGTCCCACTGGCCCGACCGCGTCGAAACCACGAACGTGCCGGGCGCGACCACGTCCGGTTTGAACCGTCCGAAATCGCCCTCGACACCGATGCCCACGTTGCCGCGGCTGGAGAAGAACGCCACCTCGCGCTCGGAATCCGTCAGGCCGGCGAACGGTGCGTTGGTTTCGCACGTCACGACCACGTTGGTGGTCATGTCGTTGGTGTCAATCACCACGTTGGTCACGCAATTGAACACGACGAAATTGGTGATGTGGCGCAATTGCTCAATCGCGCCCACGGTCAGGACGTTCTTCGCCGTGCCGGGCGCGGTGATGGATTCGGGACTGCCGCCCGAGCCTTCGTTGTTGCCGTTGCCGTCGTTGCCGGCGGCGAACACGAACGTCACGGATTGCGAACCGGTGTCGCCCGGCAACGCGTCGCGCACCGCCGCGTCGTAACTGGCCGCGGCGAGACTGTAGGAATTGTCGTTCACGTAACCCCAACTGTTGTTGGAGATCAGCGCGTTCGTGCGCGCGGTCGCCTCTTGAAGTTCGCCGTCCGTGACCAGCGGCCCGGTCAGCAGGTCGGCGATGAGCGAAAAAATGCTCGCGCCCGGCGACATGCCGCGGAAGTTCGCGTTTGAGACCGAGCCGTAATCATGGTCCGCCAGCGCGGCGCCCACGTTCACCGGCGCGTAGCTCGACACGCCGCTGCCCGCGATGATGCCGGCCACATGCGTGCCGTGACCGATCGTGTCTGTGAGGCCCGTGCCGTTGTAGCCAATTACTTTACCGGGCGGTTGTAAATCAGGATGTGTGGCGTCCACGCCGGAATCGGTCACGTTCACCAAAATCCCCGCGCCGGTCAGTCCGAGGTAATTGTTCGTGATGTCGCCGGTGGTATTCGTGGAAACGCCGAGCCGCACACGGCTGCGGTCGTTCGCCGAGGCGCGTTGGTGCGCGAGTTCGATGACTTGCACGCCGGACAGTTTCGCCAGCGCGGCGAGCGTGTTCGGCTGCGGCAACACGCGCGCCACCGTGCCGAAGGGCGAACGTTCCTGTCCGACAATTTGCGCGCCTTGACTGCGAAGCGCGGCGAGTGTCGGAGAAACTACGTCGCCGAACAGCAGTACGTTGAGCATCGCGTCGGGCGGGAGATTTTCCTGTCGCACGGCCGTGCCGAGCAGCGACGCGCGCAACTTGTAATACGGCTCGTACGGCAGCACCGCCTGCACGCCGCTCGCCGTTTGCAAACGCGCGGCAGCAGCGGCGTCCGCGCGGACGAGATACGCATTGTTCGGAATGTACGCCACGATGCTCGCGCCCGAGGCTTTGAGCGCGGCGCGGAAATTATCGTCCGGCACGCGCCGCGACTGCACGATGTACGCGCCGGGATTTTCCGCCGCGCGCAAATGATCCGGGATGCCGAGCGTGAGCGGCTGCGCGGTGTCAATGAGCGCGTTCTCCAGCAGGATGGCGCGGTCGTTGCGCAACATCTGGCCGGAAGTCTGCGGCGTGTTCGTCACGCGATACGGCGCGCGGCGCGTGGGCGCCGCCACGGGATTCGTCGCCGCATTGATGACGGCGGTGCTGGTGAGCAGAAACGCCGGCGCCGTGGAAGCGGGGGCGCGGAAAGTATTGGTGCCGGGCACGACGGAGGCCGGTTGCACGACGGCGGGCGGCGTGGCGGATTGTTTCTCCGCACGCCACCGATTTCCCAAGTGCCACAAATAGTATGCGCCAGCCAGGCAAAGCAGGCTGATCACCGACCAGGTCAACGGACGCCTAAACATAAAATCATTCTATCCCAAAACCGTGACGCGTATCGCGTGTCGAGTGACGTGAAAGAACACGCACTCGACCGCCGGTCTTTTTCTCGTCACCCGCCACCCGTCACTCGTCACGCGCTAATCCGGCGGCAGGATGTTAAAACTTTCCACCACGATTTGCGGCCGGCGGTTCGGATCGCCGCTGGTGCTGAAATTATCCACCCGCAACACCGTGCGCGTGGCGATCTCCGCCGTGACTTGATAATTCGTACACATGCCGAGATATGGGCCGCTGGTCAGTTTGGAGTGCGGCGCGGGCCGCAAGGTCTGGCCGTAAGAATAAATCACGTAACGCGGCGTGCCGAGCTTGAGCAACCCGAGCACCTGCTGCGGCAGCCATTCGTAGGCGGCGTCATTCAGGCTCTTCTTCAAATAGTCTGGGCTCGTGTTCAGGAAGGGCGATTTGTCCGTGAGTTCCGGCACGGAAAGAATATCGCCCAGTTTTTCAAACGAACCACCGGCGTGAACGAACTTGTTGTCCTTCTTACTGGCGCGTTCGCGGTTGATGCCGTCCACGATTTTCTGCAACGGCGGCCAACTGTTGGTGGCAAGTTCGTTGAACGGCCCGGCGGGTTGAATAATGATTGTGCTGAATGCTTGTGTAGAGGCAGAAGTATTCGTGAGCGCCACCACGCCGCTTAACACGGCCGACCAAGCAGCGAGACCGGGTTGATTAATGGAAAGCTGCCCTCGCGTGGTGTCGTCGTTAATCGCGGTAGTGAAGACATCGAAGAGCAGCCGATCGTTGAAAGGCATCGTATGCGCTCGATCGGAAGATACCTTTCCCGCAGAGTCCTTCCATTCGATCCGGTTTCTCGAGTAATCTTTCCATTGTTTGTCATCGACACCGCCAGACTTCAGATAAATCGTCTGCCAGGGCGTTCCCCGGTGTACACGCCCCAGCCAACCGACGTTTGGAAATTTGTTCGTAGGAAATTGCCAGGCATCGGAGTTTGCGACGCCCGGATCTTTGTAAGCGGGGTCAAAGCTAGTTGAATCAGTACTTACTTCCAGCCTACCCCACGGCGCGTAGTAATTTTTTACGCTTCCAATGTGACCGGCAGGATTACTCTTCGACTCTTTGATTTGAGTGACCGGATCAACCAAGTCGCTGGACAGATAATGCACCAGAGGATCATTCGCGTTCCAACTTTGATTGGTGTACGGCTGGGCCACTGGCGAAAACGGTACTTGCACGACCAAATTCGTGTAACGGGAATCGGTCCCAAGATAGAAGGCCAGGAAGGCTGCGGCTTCCTGCGGAACAGTCCCACCCGGAACTAAATAATTTTTCCATTCTCCTGAAAGGCCGGTATTGCCCTGCATGGAAGCCAAAATCTGATTGTACATTCCGTATGGCAGTCCCGGAATATCAGTCGCTAAATTCGTTGTCCACATTCCTTGGTCGTTCACGCCTTTTCCGGTTGTGCGATACTCCTCACTCAAGTCCCGCCGGCAATCCAAACCATTCATTTGCACGTAATCGATAATCCGCCCCGTAGTCTGTTCGCGCATGACAAAGCGCAGTCGGTTGGTGGCCGCAAAACCCCAGTGAGGTTGCGAATACTTGCCAGCAACAGTCGGCGTGAAACCGAGATTCATATTCGTCGTGAGCGTCTTTGTCGCCGTGTCATATAGCGAGAGAGGCAAGAACACCACGTTCGTTAAGAGTGGGACAATGAAATTCGTTTTGCCTCCAGTGTTCGACTGTGCATTCGGTTTGTATCCCGCCCAAGTATTCGGCGCAATGGTAACGGTAGTAGTTGTTCGTGTCGGCGCTAGTCCCGGTGGCAGTTCCAAAGGAGACATCTTGTCG
>SCTL01000660.1 GCA_004297495.1 Verrucomicrobiota bacterium | reverse complement strand
CCTCTTCGCCGGCGGCGAGCACGACGCGTTGCAGGTCGTTGCCTCTGCGGAATTCGATGCGATGGAATCCGGCTTGCGGATGCTGGAACGCTTCGCGCAGCTCGGCGAGTTGCGTGATGGGGCGGGCGTTGACTTTTTCCACGACGAGAAATCTTTGATCCTGATAGCCGATGTTGAAACTGTCCGGCAAAACTTGGGACAGGATGACGACGCCGGGTTCGTTCGTGGTCGCTTCGTTTTCCGTGTGGTAATTCAGGTGGAACGGCGCGCGGCGTTTCCAGTCCTCGCCCCACGCGCGCAGGTAGGACGTGGTGAGCGGCTGAAACACCAGGCCGCCGAGGATCAGATATTCCGGCTCCCGGTCGAACGTGAACGCGGGCACGCGCCAGTTTTCGTATTCGTACTTCGGGAGGCGGAAGGCAATCTCCTTTTCCTGGCCGGCGCGGAGGATTTTCATCCGCACTTCATCGCCGGCCCATTTGCCGCGCAGCGCGAGATTTTCCAGCGAGAGAAAACCGAATTCGGGATCGAGATAATCGCCCTGGATGTCAATGTCGAAGCCGTCAATCTGCAAAATCACATCACGCGGCTGGAGCTGCGGCGCCGAGCCGTCGAGCGGCGGCGGCACGCGGGTGACGAAGACGCCGCGCGGTTCGCCTTTCAACCCGAGATAGTCGAGCGACGCGGTATTCTCGGCCTTCTGCCAGTAGAACGGGAAATAACCCAGCCCGCGATACGCGCCTTGATGCGCCTGGACCAGCATTTGAATGAACGAGGCGGGCATCGCGTTGCAGAGATTGTCGCGCATGCCGACCGTCAGGCCGACGACGTGCGAATCCGCGACGAGCAATTCCCCCCAGCCGCCGTCGTTGAGTTCCGTGTGCGCCTTGAGATGCACATGGCTCAGGCCGCTGGTCTGGCTTTCTTCCAGCAGATAGCGGACGAACGTGGCCTTCGCGCTTTCCAGCACGCCGTCTTTCCAGCGGATCATCTGCAACGAACCGTCCTCGGGGATCGCGCCGCCGAATTTCACGGGCTGGAGATCGGACCAGAAATCATCGCCGTCCACGCTCACCTGCGCGAGGTTCGCGGGATAATCCACCCAGACGGTTTTGCCGATCCACCATTTGCCGCGACCGCGTTTCTGCACGCGCACGAGCGTCTGTTCGGAAAGATGTTCCGCCGGCGTGAGGATTTCCTTTGGCCCGATGACCATGCCCAGCTTTTGCGTGCGCGCGGTGCGTTGATTCCACGGTTGGTAGTAATCAAATTTTTTCTGCGTGACTTCGATTTTGACGACGGAACTTTCCCAGGCCGCCGTGGCGCGCGCCGCGTCTTTGGCCGGCGCGGAGGCCAGGCAGCCGAGTCCGAGCGCGAGGGTGAGGGAAAAAATCTTCATAGGCGGCGATCCTGCGGAACGGCGTAGGTCTTGAGAATGCTGGCGTTGGCCTTGGCGGCTTCGACGTGATTCAGACATTCGAACTCGCCCGTGTTGGGAAATTCGATCACGTCCGTCGCGTTCGTGTTCGCGCCGAACGCGCGCACGACGTCCTCCAGTTTTTCAATCCGCACGCCGTTGATCCGGTCCACGATGCGCCGGTCGCCGCTCCGGATGTTGGCGTTGACAGGATCGGCCAGCACGGAGGCCAGCACCACCGGCTCGGGCCGCGCATCGCCGCGGCGCTCGTAGGGACGATAGAAAAGTTCGTAAGTCAAATCCCGGTGCTCGGGGTCGTTCCAGTTGCGCCCCGAGGATTTCAAGTATTCAAAACTCAACGGCGTGAACACCAG
>SCTL01000659.1 GCA_004297495.1 Verrucomicrobiota bacterium | reverse complement strand
TCGCGCATCGAGGCCGCGCCTTCGAAATCCTGATTCTTGATGGCGCGTTCTTTCTTGGTCTTGATTTCCTCGATGTCGGCCTCCAGCGCCTTGGACTCCGGCGGACGCGTCATGGTGCTGATGCGCGCGCGCGAACCGGCTTCATCGAGCACATCAATCGCCTTGTCCGGCAGAAAACGATCCGTGATGTATCGGTCGGAAAGTTTGACCGAAGCTTCAACGGCTTTGTCAGTGAACTCGGCCTTATGATGGTCTTCGTATTTCTGACGAAGCCCTTTCAGAATCTCAATCGCGTCCTCGATGGACGGAGCTTCGACTTTCACCGCTTGGAAACGACGTTCGAGCGCGGCGTCCTTCTCGATGTATTTGCGGTACTCGTTCAGCGTGGTTGCGCCGACGCACTGCATCTCGCCACGGCTGAGCGCAGGCTTGATGATGTTCGAGGCATCCATCGTGCCCTCGGCGGAACCTGCGCCGACGATGGTGTGCAACTCGTCAATGAAGAGAATGACATTCTTCGCGCGGCGGATTTCGTCCATGACCGCTTTGATGCGTTCCTCGAACTGGCCGCGATATTTCGTGCCCGCGACCATGAGGGCCAAGTCGAGCGTGACGACGCGTTTCTCGCGCAGCAATTCCGGCACGTTGCCTTTTGAGATTTCTTGTGCGAGACCCTCGACGATGGCGGTCTTGCCCACGCCGGCTTCGCCGAGCAGCACGGGATTGTTTTTTGTGCGGCGGCAAAGAATCTGGATGACGCGCTCGATCTCGTTCTTGCGACCGATGACCGGGTCCATTTCGCCTTTGCGCGCAATCTCGGTAAGGTCGCGACCAAACGCTTTGAGCGCAGGGGTTTTAACTTCGCCTTTCTTTTCTCCGCCCGCTGGCTTTTCCGCCGGCTGTTCGCCGGGCGCTTGCGCCTGTTCTTCCTGCGCGGCGAAGTTCGGGTCCAGCTCCTTCAAGATCTCCTGACGCGTCTGTTCGATGTCCACGTCGAGGTTCTTCAACACTCTCGCGGCCACACCATCGCCCTCGCGGAGCAATCCGAGCAAAATATGTTCAGTGCCGACGTAAGTGTGATTGAGCGCCTTGGCTTCCTTCGACGCGAGCGCGAGAACCTTTTTCACGCGCGGCGTGTAAGGAATGTTGCCGATCATTTTCTGGTCCGGCCCGGTGCCGACCTGTTTCTCGACTTCCATGCGGACGGTTTCGAGATCGAGCCCCATCTTCTGAAGGACATTGACCGCGACGCCCTGGCCCAACTTGATCAGGCCGAGCAGCAGGTGCTCCGTGCCGACGAAGTTGTGATTGAAGCGATCCGCTTCCTTCCGCGCCAAGGCCAGCACTTGCTGGGCGCGCGGGGTAAAGTTGTTCATGGCTTCTTCGCTCATACTAAAGTCATAGTGCTGTCATTTGTCCGCTTTGTCCAATCCGCCGCCATTAGTGCCTTTGGATCGGACAGTCGGGCGGGCGACCTTCGCCAGCCGCTCGCGCAACATATCTGCACGGAGCAGGTCGCGTTCCTCCGCGGAGAGCTTGTCCGAATGCTGCTTCTGCAAATGCGCGGGCTGCGTGAGGAGAAACAATTCATCCACCAACGCCCGCTCCGCGTCGGGAAACAAACTCAAGTCCACGCCCAGCCGCATTAACGACAGCAGGTTCATGGTTTCCTTCGAGGAGATGCTGTGCGCGTTGGCGAGGATGCCGTAGGCGCGACCGATGTGGTTGTAAACCATCTTGGCTTTCTTTTCGACGAGCGTGCCGCGCGCGTTCTCTTCGTGCTCGATGATCTGGGCCAAAACTTTTTCCATGCGTTCGAGAATCGTCGCTTCGCTCTCGCCGAGCGTCATCTGATTGGAAACCTGGAAAACATTTCCCAACGCCTCCGTGCCTTCGCCGTAAAGTCCGCGCACGGCCAGACCAAGTTTGTTTACGGATTGAATGATGGCGTTGATCTGCTCGGCCAGAACCAAGCCCGGCAAGTGCAACATGGCGCTCACGCGGATTCCCGTGCCGAGATTCGTCGGGCAGGCGGTCAGGTAACCGAGATTCGAATCGAACGCGTAAGTGAGTTGCTTCTCGAGATGTGAATCCAGTTCGTCAATCGCCGTCCACGCCTGACGCAGTTGCAGCCCGGGCCGCAACGCCTGCATCCGCAAATGATCTTCCTCGTTGATCATGATCGAGAGCGTCTCGTCGCGATTCAGCACCACGCCGCTGCCCGCGCTGCGCGCCTGGTGCTCGCGACTGATCAGATGCCGCTCGACCAGAATCTGCCGGTCCAGCGTGCTGAGATTGTCCATGGACTCGGAGAAGGCGCCCTTCAACTCCGGCAGGGCTTCCACCGCCGGGAGAATCGTTTCAAGAATCCTGACGCGTTCCGGTTTCTTCGCCCAACCCGGAAACGCGCCGTCGCGAATGTTGCGCGCCAGCCGCACGCGACTCGACATCACGATGCGGTCGTGCGGACCTTTTCGCCGCGCAATTTCACCGGGCGCTACCAGATAATCGTCAAGTTTCATGCTTCACTTCGCCGTCGTGCTCGGCAGTTTGCCGCCGAGCTTCTTCATCTCGTCGCGCAGGATGGCCGCCTGCTCGAAATTCTCATCCTCAATCGCCTTCTCCAGTTTCTTCTGCAAAGTTTTCATGCGATCGGCGAAGTCGCGTTGCGAACGCAGGGCTTCCGGCACCTTGCCCGCGTGTCGCGTGCCTTTGTGCATCGTCTTGAGCAGGGATTCGAGACCGTCGGCGAACGTGGCGTAACATTCCGGGCAGCCGAGCCGGCCGGCCTTCTTGAAATCCGCGTGCGAAAATCCGCACTTCGGACACTTCACCTCGACGCCGCCGGAGGATTGCTCGATTTCTTGCGACGCGCCCAGGCCGAGCAGCAAATCCGCGAGCGCGAAGCTCGATTCGTTCACGCCCTTGGCCTTGGCGCACGCCTCGCACAGATCCACCTTCTGCATCTTGTCGTTCTTGATCTCGGTCAGGTGGACCGTGGCGGGCTTCTCTTTGCAAACGCAGCACAGCATATTCTATCCGTATATCGGCTCACCCGAGCGATTGGTCAAGGCGTGATAATTCGCCACCAGTTTCTTTGTGATCCGCCCTGGCTTCCCGTTGCCGATGACGCGTCCGTCAATCTTCGTCACGGGAATGATTTCCGCGCCCGTGCCGGTGAGAAAACACTCGTCGGCATTGAACATATCGTAGCGCGTCAGGTTTGGTTCGGTCACTTCGTGGCCGGCTTCCACCGCCAGATCAATCACCGTCTGCCGCGTGATGCCGTAAAGCGCGCCCGCCGAAAGCGGCGGCGTTTGCAGTTTGCCGTTCTTCACGATGAAAATATTGTCGCCGGTGCATTCGGACACGTAACCCTCGGCGTTCAACATGATCGCCTCTTCCACGCCCGCGTTGTTCGCCTCGATCTTCGCGAGAATGTTGTTCAAGTAATTGAGCGACTTGATCGCCGGGTTCAACGCGCTGTGCAGATTGCGCACCGTCGGCACGGTCACGATCTCCATGCCGCGCGCATAAAGTTCCGGCGGATACAACTGTATCTTCCCGGCGATGATGATCACCGAGCCCCGTTTGCAACGATTCGGATTCAGCCCGAGCGTGCCCACGCCGCGCGTGACGAGCAGGCGGATGTAGGCATCGCGCAATTTGTTCTTCGCGCAGGTCTCGACGGTCGCGCGCATGACCGCCGCGTGCGACATCGGAATGTCGAGCAGGATGGCCTTGGCCGAGTAAAACAGCCGGTCAATGTGCTCCTTCAACTTGAAGACGCGCCCGTTGTAGGCGCGGATGCCCTCAAACACGCCGTCACCGTACAGCAGCCCGTGATCGAACACCGACACTTTCGCATCGCGTTCGCTGTAGTATTTGCCATCAATGAAAATCTTCATTCCCAATTCCAACCACACTAGGGGAAGGAAAAGATTGAAGCAAACGCGAATTTGCCGATTGAAAGTACGTGACAGGAAAGTTTCGACAAATATACTACGCGACCTTCGACGACCCTATGGTCTAGCGGTTAGGACACCTCCCTTTCACGGAGGTAGCCCGGGTTCGATTCCCGGTAGGGTCGCCAAACTTAATCTCCTTTCGTCCGATGAGGCTGGGTAGGTAAAAAAGGCCTTTACTCCCAACGCAGTTTCCGCCATCACCGGTGGAGGAAGCTTAGATAAAACCCGACGTGGGGGCATGAGGGAAGCAATCTCTGCCTCGATTCAATTCCAAGCCGACGCAAAACTCAAACAAGGAAGAAGACTCCCATGAAAACACTACTCACCGTCACGTTCGTATCAGCTCTCGCTCTCAGCGCGTTCGCTCAGGGCAAAGTCACGATGAACAACTTGACAACGACTCTTATCTCCACCAACACACTTGCAGGGGGCGGTACCGTTGGTGTCACGGCCACGAATGCTGACGGTTTCTACTACGCACTGTTAACGGCGGCTTCAACTGTTACCTCGGTTGATGTAAACGGACAGGATTTGTTGACTCCCACTTGGACTTTTACGGGCGGCTATGGAACGAACACTATTGCCCCTTCCGGTGGCCGCATTGCCAGCGGGACCATAACTACTGCGGCTGGGTGGCCACTTGGAGTAACGAACTCTTATGTGATTGTCGGCTGGGCCTCCTTCCTTGGCCATGACTGGAGCGGCATCGCCTCCAAGCTCGCCGGCAGTAGGTTATTTAGTAACACGTGGAGCGGTGGAGGCTGGCCCGATGGGGGCTTCTTTGGCATCTCCCCAGTGGCCTATGGCTCGGTTGATAGTTTTGGTGTAAGCACTTATTCCTTGTTTGGCACAGTAGCTACTGCTCAAGGCAGCCCGCTTACGGCTGGCTTCACTCTTTATCCGGTCGTTCCCGAGCCCACGAGCTATGCGCTCGCAAGCATGGGGGGCGCTGCTTTGTTGATCTTCCGCCGCAAGAAAGAGAGCCGGCGATGAAAAGCAGATTGCCATCCGCGCTCGCATCAATCGCATCCTGAATCTTCGTCGCGCTGGTGGATCAGTTGGTGTACGCGACGTGGAACTGGAGTGTCGTCGTCGCAGCGCAAGTTGGTGTCACTCCCCAGGAATTTCTCAAGCCGCGATCAATCCTTCAAGCCTTCCCGCAGAAATCTTCCACCACGCGTTTGAAGCCGTTCTCGCCGACTTTGACGATGGCCATTTCGCGCTGGGCATTCTCGGGCGCATCGCTCGCGTGCGCGGCGTTGACCATGATGTTCGAGCCGAATTCGCGGCGGATGGAGCCGGGCGGCGCTTTGGAGGGATCGGTCGGGCCGAGCACAT
>SCTL01000658.1 GCA_004297495.1 Verrucomicrobiota bacterium | reverse complement strand
GCCCTCTCCTGGGGGAGAGGGCCAGGGTGAGGGCGGTCGTCACACCATCCAGGTTGAGACTCCTCACGTCGTCTCCTGCAATTGAAATGAGCGAACGCGAAAACATTTTTGCCCGGATCAAGGAAGCGCTGACGATTCACGCGCACGCGCACCATGGCACGGGCCTGCCAACGGCGGCAGATCAGCGCCGCGTCATGCCGTCCGTCGGCGCGACCACTGACGAGCAATTCGCCTTGTTCGCCAAGAACGCCGCCGATCTCAAAGCGACCTTCAAGATCGTCCAAGACGAAACCGAACTGCGTAGCGAACTCACCGCGCTGGCCGCGGCTGAGAAATGGGTGCGCATCGCCACGCACAAAAGTTCTCTGGCCGGCGCCCTGGCGGCTTCGTTGAATCTGCCGACGCTCATGACCGATGAGGGTTGCGACAAGCACGAGTTGGAGAAGTGCGACGCTGGGATTTCCGAATGTGACGCGCTCGTGGCGCAGACGGGGACGGTGGTTGTGACGAGTCGCACCGCGGGCGGGCGGGCGTTGTCCTGTCTGCCGCCGCATCATGTAGTCATCGCGCGACGCGAGCAGTTCGTGGCGGATTTGCCGGCGGCGTTCGCGCTCATCAGGCAGAAGCACGGCGCGAATTATCCGAGCATGATTTCCTTCATCACCGGCCCGAGCCGCACGGGCGACATCGAGCGCATCCTCGTGCTCGGCGCGCACGGGCCGAAGAAGCTGACGATTTTTTGCCTCTGAAAATCTGCGGCTGCCGTTTCCAGCCGAACCGATGCGTTGAACATGCCCCTCTCCCCATCCCTCTCCCCATCCCTCCCCCATCGGATGGGGAGAGAGTGGCCGGTAAGCCGGGTGAGGGGAGTTCGTTCGCGCCTTTGATTCTCGAGACCAACTTACTTCGACAACTTCTGCACTTCCGGTTTGCTGGCAACACCCGCGCGGCTCACGGCGGTGAGCGCGATGGCTTCCGGCAAAGCTCCGTCGAGAATGAATGATTGCCGCTCGCCAGACAGGATGCGGGTTGACCATTTGCCGTCGCGTTGCAATTGCACGACCCACGCGAAAATTTTTTCTCCCGGAGCTATCTGCCAGTTAAGTTTCGCGCTTGATTCGCCGGCGATAATTTTGAGTTGTGGTTTGGCTGGCGCGCCCTGCAACCACGGGCAGGCCGGCGGCAGGGCCGCGTCAGCATAGGCATCGCGCGCGAGCGCGGACTGAAGCTCGCTGCTCCGCAAAATATGTTTCACGCTGTATTGAATGTTGCCCGCGCTGACGGGTTGCTTCTCCGCGAGTCTGATTTGCCGGATGATTTCCTCGGCCTTCCAGCTTTCCGCCAGCTTGGAGGTGGCCAGACCCGGCCAGATGTGGCGTTGCTTCGGGTTCTGTTCATTCCACCAGTTCAGCAACACCGGGAAACTTTGATCGCGCGATTCGATGCCCCAATACAACTGCGGCGCGAAATAATCCACCGAGCCATCGCGCAGCCACTTGCGCGAATCGGCGTAAAGTTTTTCGTAGGCGTCATAGCCTTTGATCTGCGGCGGATTGCCCGGACGCCAGATGCCGAACGGACTGATGCCAAACTTCACCCACGGCTTGGCGGCGTGGACGGATTTGCCGACGCGCTCGACGAACTGATTCACGTTCTCGCGCCGCCAGTCTTCGCGGGAAAGTTTTCCGCCCGCGCCAAAACGATTCCAACTCGCGTCATCGGGAAACGAAATTTCCTGGTCGCCGGATTTTTCTTTATAGGGATAAAAGTAATCGTCGAAGTGAATGCCATCCACGTCGTAACGCTTCACCACGTCCATCACGACGGCGAGCGAATAGTCCTGCACCTCGCGCTCGCCGGGATCGAGCCAGAGGTATTTGCCGTAGCTGCGGACGAGTTGCGGGCGCGTCCGGCTGACGTGATTCGCCGAGACCGGCCCCTTCGCCGCCGGATGCAGCGCGCGATACGGATTGAACCACGCGTGTAACTCGATCCCGCGCCTGTGCGATTCCTCGATGGCGAACGCCAGCGGATCCCACGCCGGCTGCGGCGCGCGGCCCATCTGACCGGTGAGAAATTCCGACCACGGCTCAAGCTGCGAGGGATAAATCGCGTCGCACTGCGGGCGGACCTGGAAAATAATGGCGTTGAGTTTGAGCCGCGCCGCGCCTTCGATGATGGCGAGCAACTCAGCCTTCTGTTCCGCCGTGCTCAAATCTTTTTTCGAGGGCCAGTCAATGTTGTCCACCGTCGCCACCCACACGCCGCGGAACTCGCACGTCACGGGCGGCGGAGTGAGATTCGCGGGTCGGTAGCCCGGGCTGGCGCAACCGGCGGACACTGCGCACGCCAGCAGCAGGCTCGTCAAGACCGGGGACTTCGTCTGGTTCATCCGCAAGGATTAGCGAGCAGACAATTGCGATTCAATCTCTAAACCCTTCCTCGCGAGCACAACCGCGTGCGCGCCCGTTTTTCTCAACAAACATGTTGCACTTCCAAAGCAGCCGGCGTAAAACATTCCAGTCGGTCAAAAGTTGTTTTGAAATGTAGTTGAAGCAAGAGCACAGACGGCACGACGGCTAATCTCGGTTCCTCACCAATTAGTTGTGCCAGATCGGGCGCGACACCCCATATAGTGTGGTTTTAACTTTACACGGACATCATCGTATGTTGTCCTAGCGCGCACATAAGTCATGTATCTCAAGAACTTAACGGTATTGGGTTTCAAGTCCTTCGCGGACAAAACCTCGCTCAATTTTCAGCCCGGCGTCACGGCCATTGTCGGCCCGAACGGCTGCGGCAAGTCCAATGTCTCGGACGCCATCCGCTGGGTGCTTGGCGAGCAATCGGCCAAGGCTTTGCGCGGCGGCGAAATGGCGGACGTGATCTTCAATGGCACGGACGGTCGCAAACCCATGGGCATGGCGGAAGTCTCGCTCACGATTGGCGGTGTGGACGAGGAACAACTTCGCGCAGCAGGCGTCGAACTTTCCTACAACGAAGTCACGCTCAC
Source organism: Verrucomicrobiota bacterium (assembly GCA_004297495.1). Classification (GTDB taxonomy): domain Bacteria; phylum Verrucomicrobiota; class Verrucomicrobiia; order Limisphaerales; family JADLHS01; genus SCTL01. The sequence goes on along the minus strand of SCTL01000658.1, from coordinate 3,850 downwards.
GCGCCGAGTCTTCCGCGATGGCGGCAGCGAATACTTCATCAACCGCACGCCGTGCCGGCTCAAGGACGTGCAGCAACTTTTCATGGGCACGGGCATGGGCAAGACGAGTTACTCGATCATGGCCCAAGGCAACATCACGGCGATCCTTTCCACGAAGCCGGAAGATCGCCGGACGATTTTCGAGGAAGCCGCCGGCATCACGAAGTTCAAATCGCAGAAGAAGGAATCGCTGCGAAAACTCGAAGCCACTGAGCAAAACCTTTTGCGCGTCGCCGATCTTATTCGCGAAGTGAAACGCCAGATCGGTTCGCTACAGCGGCAGGCCGGCAAGGCGCGGCGCTACAAACAAATTCAAATCGAGCTTCAGCATCTCGACACGCAACTCGCGCGGCATCAGCTCGACGTGTTGCTCGGCGAGATTCGCGAGAAGCAATCCGCCGCCGACACTCTCCGCAACGAAATCGAAACCGGCTCGGCGGACGTGTTGCGCTTTGAAGATGAGATCGGGCAACTTCGTTCGCGCCTCGCGGAACTCGAACACGAAATCAGCATCACGCAGCAACGTGGGCTGGAGTTGAAGAGCGAGATGGATCGCCACGAGAGCCGCATCCAGTTTAACGAAGAGCGCCTCGCCGAATTCGCCACGCAAAACACCAAGGCCACCGCCGACATCACCGAAGCCGAGGAGCGCAACCGTTTCGCCACCGACGAACTCGCATCCGTGAAGGAGCGCATGGCCGCTTCCGAAGCCACGCTCGCGAAGCACAAGCAGGCGTTGCAGACGCGCCAGGCCGCGCTGCAAAAGATCGAGGACGACATTCGCGGCGGGCAGGAGCAGTTGCGCCAGGCGCAGTCCGACGCGTTCGCCGCCGCGCAGGATTTGACGCGTGTGCGTAACGAGATCAACGCGCTCGATTTGCAGAAGCAGGGCAACGTCGTCCGGCTCGAAAAACTTTCCGCCGAGAAAATCCAGTTGGAAGAAGAGCGCAGCGGACTCGAAACGCGCCTCGCGACTTTCGCCGCGAACGTCGAGACGGAAAAATTGAGCGTCGCCACCAAGCGCGGGTCGGTCGAGCAACGGCAGGCGCGGCTGAAGGAATTGCAGGCCGAGTTGCAGCAATCCTCCACCGAGCAGGACCAGCTTTTGCAGCAGCAGGCGGAGAAGCGTTCGCGATTGAACGTGCTCGAACAGCTTCAAGGTTCACACGAAGGCTTCAGCGCGGGCGCGGTCGCGGCGTTGCGCAAGTCGCGCTCCGTCATCGGCTCGCTCGCGGACAAGATTCGTGTCCCCGATCAATACGTCGTCGCCATCGAGAACGCGCTCGGTCATCACCTCCAGCTCGTCCTCACCGAGCAGCCCGAGTCCGCGCAGCAGATTCTCGCCGAACTCGCGACGAGCAAAGTCGGTCGCGCGAGCGTCGCGGCACTGTCCATCGAGCACAAGGACGACAAGCAGCTCGCCTTCGCTGGCGAACTCGCGCCGGGCGAGAGCGGCTCGGAAGCGAAACCGCTGGTTGAAGGCGAAGTCGTTCACGCGTTGAGCGTGGTGCGAACCGAGCCGTCCGTGGAAAAACTTTTGAAGTCGCTGCTGGGCCGGACGTTCATTGCATCCGATCTCTCGACCGCCACGGCGCAAATCCAGAACGGCCACGCGGGTTGCGACTTCGTCACGCTTGGCGGCGATCTTTTGAGCCGGCACGGCATTTACACCGGCGGTTATTTGAACGGCAACGGCAATCCCAAAGCGCCCGCTTCAATCCTTGGCCGCAAAAACCAGATCAGCGAACTGCAATCGAGCGTCACCGAGATTCAGGAAAAGGTCGCCGAAGCGAGCCGCAAACGCGGCGCGCTGTTGAGCGAGCAGACGGAGCTTCAAGCGAGCTTGCAGGAAGCGCAGAATGAATTGCGCGTGCAGGAAGTCGCCATCGCCACGCGCGAGGGCGAGTTCAACGCGCTGGAAAATTCCCGTCGCCTGTTGCACCAGAAGATTGACACGGTTGTTTATGAAGTGACGAGCCTCGCGGCGCAGGAGAAGGAAGGCAACGACAAGCGCGCCGCGCTCGTCGAGCGCGCGAACGGACTCGATGCGCGCGAGAAAGCGGCGCAGGAAAAGGTCGCAACGCTCACCGCGAACCTCGACGCGTTCCGCCATCAACGCGACACGGCCACGACCACGTTGACCGAGAGCAAGGTCGCGCTCGCGACGGAAGAGCAGATGTCCGCGTCGTTCCGGCAACAGTTGCAATCGCTGGAGCAGCGCGTGCGCGAACTGGCGCAGATCATCGAGCAGCGCAAGAGCGAGATTTCCTCGTTCATTGCCCGCAAGGCACAGGCGGAATCCGAGATCGCCGATTCGCGCGCGAAGATGGACAGCCTTTCGCACGACCGCGAACAGGTGAACGCGCAGGCCGCCGAGTTGCTCGGTCGCAAGCAGGCGCAGGACGCCGACGTGCTGGCGCGCGACGAAGCGTTGCGCGAACAGCGGCGGCGCTTGACGCAATTGCAGGATCAGCGCGGCGCGATTGACGTGGAACTCGCGCAGAAAAACATGTCCGCGCAGAATCTCCGCGAGCGCATCCAGCAGAAGTATCACCTCAATCTCGACGACGTGCGCAGCGAGTGCATCACCATCACCTACGCGGACGAAGGCGCACCCAAGGTGCAGACGCTCACGCCGGAAGAAATGGCCGCGAGCGGCGTGGGCACGGATTGGGATGCCGTGGCCAGGCAAGTTGAAGAATTGCAGAAGCGGCTGGATGAAATGGGCCCGGTGAATCTCGTGGCGATTGAGGAATACGAAGAGACCGAGCAGCGCCATCAATTCCTTAGCGCGCAGCACGACGATCTGGTTTCGGCCAAGGCGCAGTTGCTGGAAGTCATCAATCGCATCAACACGCAGACGAAGGAGATGTTCACGACGACGTTCAATCAGATTCGGGACAACTTCCGCCTGATGTTCACCGAAGTCTTCGGCGGCGGCAAAGCGGACTTGATTTTGACCGACGAAAACGACGTGCTCGAATCCGGAATTGATATCGTCGCGAAACCTCCGGGCAAACAGTTGCAAACGATCTCGCTGCTCTCCGGCGGCGAACAGACGATGACCGCCGTGTCGTTGCTGTTCTCGATCTATCAGGTGAAGCCGAGTCCGTTCTGCGTGCTGGACGAGTTGGACGCGCCGCTGGACGAATCGAATATCAACCGCTTCATCCGCGTGCTGCAACGGTTCATCGCGCACTCGCAGTTCATCATCATCACGCACAACAAGCGCACCATCGGCATGGCCGACGTGCTCTACGGCGTGACGATGGAAGAGCACGGCGTGAGCAAGATCGTGAGCGTGAAATTCCACAAGGCGGGCGAGGCTGTCACGCAAACCGGCACCGCGCCGGTTTCCATCGAGACACCGGTCACGGGCCGGTTGGTCGAACAGGAAGAAGACGAGCCGCACCGGCGAGGCGAGACGCTGGAGATTGCGGTGGCGGCGCAGACTGCCGCTTCTGTTTCCTCAGAGACCCAACCGCGAGTCTGAAATCAAACTAACGGCGACTTCAAGGCGGGCAGGGAAACCTGTCCGCTTTTTTGGCGACAAAAACTGGCGCTTAGAGCGGTTGCCAGAAACAATTTCCGAAAACATTCAACATTCAACGTTCAACATTCAACTCCCAACGTACAAGCGCGCTGGGGCCGACCCTTCGACGTTCAGTGTTGAATGTTGAATGTTTCCCCGAATCCGGAAATGGATTTTGGCAACCGCTCTACCACGAATAATGCACCGTGTAGGTGATGGTCTTTTCCTCGTCCGGCTTCACGGTCACGCGGAACTCGATGGTCTGAGCGTCGGTCTTCT
>SCTL01000060.1 GCA_004297495.1 Verrucomicrobiota bacterium | reverse complement strand
GGTGGCCGCACCGACCAGCCAGTTGCCGTCCGCTGCCTGGCGGGCCAGCACGATGTATTCGCCGATTTCGCCGGCGAGCGTCTTGCTCTCGCGCCAGGGCATCTGCTGGGCCGCGAGGAACCGCAGCAACTCAGGATGTTTCCGGTAGTTTTCAGGAATATCCGGAATGATGGTGGCACCCGAGAACACGATCAGCGTACGCGCGGCCTCGGCGGTGAGGGTGGAGGGCACGGGCACGTCGTGGTCCACGCGGCCGGCCTGAGTGAGATCGGCCAGGCCGTTGTTCATATCGAGCGGGCCGGCGAGCATGTTGACGAACACGCTGGTCACGAATGTTCGCGGCTGGAAAACCTTGTGGCCGTCGAGCTGGGCCTGGCAGAACTCGCGCGTCACGGCGTTCGGCCACGTGCGCATCTGACCGTAGGGATGGACCGGGCCGTCGTGAAAATCGCAGAGCAGTTTGTTCTTCGCGCAGAGTTCGGTGATGAGACGCGTGCGCCGGTTCTTCTCCTCGGGCGAGCCGTTCATGAAACCGTATTTCACTCCCGCCGCGCCCCACTCGCCGTATTGTTTCAGCGTTTCCTCCAGGGGGAACTTCCGGCCGCCGACGTCATTGAGATAGAGCCACACGCCCACGTTCTTCGTTTTGCCGTAGGCGATGATTTCGCGCACTTGATCAACCTTGCCGCCTTTCACGGGGTCCGAGTCGTGGCCGAATTCCGGGCCATACCAATTCGCGTCCAGCACGAGATGGGCGATGCGATTCTCCGCGGCGAAATCAACCATGCGTTTCCACGACGGCAGGGACATCTCGTAACGGAAGCCGTCCACCTTCGCGCCGTTGATGCGCCAGTCCCACACGGTCACGCCGGGTTTGACCCAAGAGAAATCCATGCCCGCGGGCGGCAGCGGGTTGAGCAGTTCGATGAGATGGGAATCCACCAGCGCGCCGGGCGTGCGGCCGAACATGACCACGCGCCACGAGGCGCTGAGTTTGGACGCGATGCGGAGCGAGGTTCCGCCTTGCCCGGCTTCCAGGAGCAACGGCTCGCCCTCGGGGAGATCGGCCTCGTGTAGGGCCAGATAATCGCCGTCGTCGGTTTTGAGCGTCACCACCGGCAGACGTTTGCCGTTCGCGGAGCTTAATTTCTCCGGCCCGAGGTTGTGGTTCTCGCCGTTGTAATACCAAGCGGTGTAGTCGCCCGCGAAGTTGAAGGCGGTGGCTTCGGCCCCGGTCGGCTTTTGGCCGGGAAACACATAACGGAAAGCCACGCCGTCGTCGTAAGCGCGGGCTTGGAGTTGGTAGCTTCCGAGGTTGAGCGTGGCCTCGCGGCAGCGATCTGGCACCACCGAGCGCTTGCCCCAGACCGGTCTCCACACGGAGTTTCCTTCGCGCCGCGTCACGCCGGCGAAACGTCCGCCCGCGAAGCCGACCGGCGAGGGCGAGATCAGCGGTTTGCCGTCCACCGCCAACGCGTGCGTCACCGCGCCGTCGGCGGCGACTTCAATCGTCAGCTTGAGGTGACCATCCGGAGATTCGACCGCAACGGTTGCGGCGAAGGCGGTAGAACCGGAAAACAACGCGGTGATGAGGAGCGACAGGCGACTTACTTTCATTTCAGGTAAAAAGGATGGCGAGGTTTTGGACTCAAGGCACGGCGTGGGAGGCAGCGATGTTAATACGCGCGAAACTCCCAGAGTCCTGGCTCGCCCGCGAGAATCGTGAGCCTCAGGTAGCGCACTCGCGCCGGCTTTTGATCCATGTGCGGGGAACGCCGCACCACGTCCGTGTGACCGCCGTAGGGCGTCCAGGTTTTACCATCCAGCGAGGCCTCGATCTTGTAGGCGTGGCCGGCGGCCGGCTTTACGAAATAAGCCTCGGTGCCGGCGATGTCGCGCGCCGCGCCGAGATCAATCTGCCACCAAGGCGTGGCGTCACCGACGGCGGCCATCCAGCGGCTGCCGTTGGAATCGTCGGTCGCGAAAACGGGTGCGAAGGTCTCGGTGCGATTGAGCGAAGCGTCTGATTTGATTTTCCAATCCGGGCGGATGGAGGACGCCGTCGCGGTGCCGGCGAGCGCGAGATTGGGGCGGCGCGCGTGGACTTGGCGAAGCGCGCCGACTCCCTGACTGGTCAACGTGATCGGCTTGATCGTGCCGTCGTCGTTGAACTCCATTTTCTGGGCGAAGGTCTGGCGGTA
>SCTL01000657.1 GCA_004297495.1 Verrucomicrobiota bacterium | reverse complement strand
GCACTCGGCCGGACCGCGGGTCACCAGTTTGGGTGATGGGCTAGAACGAATGTACGACGTGACATTCCCCGCCGCCGGTCCTACGCTCGTCACAGACCCAAAAGACGTGGCGCGATTCAATTCTCACCTGAAATGAAAGCTCGACTCTCGATGCGACCGGCTTCCCCAACCGCGAAGAAGCGGCTGACGGCGGCCTTTACCCTGATTGAACTGCTGGTGGTGATTGCGATCATCGCGATTCTGGCGGCGATGCTTTTGCCGGCGCTCTCGAAAGCCAAACAGCGCGCCGCACAGACGCGGTGCGTCAACAATCTCAAACAGCTCGGCCTTGGCATGATGCTCTATTTGACTGACGCCAACGATGTCTTCCCCTGCCCGGCATCGCGAAGCACTTACCAGTTCCATCCCGAGGATTGGATTTACTGGGGCAACCCACCGTCGTTGCCAACCTATCCGCCAGAAAAAAGTCTCATCGTCAGCTTGCTCGGCAGCAAAGACCCTTCGTTGTTTCGCTGTCCGTTAGACCGTAACGACGCAGATCGCGTTGCTTATGTTGGCCCCCCGATTTATTCCAACAGTTACACCCTGACCAGCTACAACCTCAATGGCAACGTCAACCCCGGCATGTCTTCTATCATTACTGCTACCGGGGCCTACTACCCGTTCAAAGGCACCAGCATTCGGAACCCGAGTCTCAAGATCATGCTGGCCGAGGAATTGACCTTGCTCGCGCCGGCGGACAATCCCGGTGGCAGCGGACAGGTCATCAATGACGGCCGCTGGGTGCCTTCCAACGACGACCTCACCTCGCGCCACAACAAGAAAGCGGAAGTTACCTTCGCCGATAATCACGTCCAGACCGTGGACTGGAAATTCGGTCGCAACCTCACCAACTCACACCCGGCGTACTAAATCATGAGCCGACTCAATCCCCGATGGTTCACTCTGCTCGCGGCGGCTGCCCTGGTCAGCGGTTGCAGCAAGAACGAAAAGACTCCCGCGACGCCAGCCAACACCGCGTCCGGCGAAGCCGCCGCTCCCTCGGTTGCGGGCAAGGTGGACCCCGAACTCACGGCCCTGCTGAAAAAGTTCGTGGCACAAAAAGGCCGGATGCCGACGAGCATCCCGGAACTCAACGCCGTCACCGACAGCATTCCGCGCCCGCCCGAAGGTTACGCCTACGAAATTGACGCCGCCGCGCAGGAAGTGAAGCTCGTCAAGCGGTAGGCCGTATTTCCGTCGGTTCTCTTCGCTCAGAATCACGTTGCCGCAGTCTGTCCGGCCCTCTATTTTGCGCGCTCATTCGCGGAAACTTTTTGAAACTATGAGCGTATTGATTGTCGGTTCGACGGCGTTGGATTCCATCAAAACTCCCACGGCGGAAAATCCGCGCCTGCTCGGCGGCTCGGCGAGTCACGCGGCGGTGGCGGCCAGTTTTTTTGCGCCGGTGAAATTGATCGGCGTCGTGGGCGAGGATTTCCCAAAGAAATACCTTCAGCTTTATCGCAAGCACGGCATCAACCTCGACGGCTTGCAAACGCAGCCGGGCAAAACGTTTCACTGGTCGGGCGAATACGAGGTGAATATGAACAACCGTCGCACGCTGCTCACGGAGCTGGGCGTGTTCGAGAAGTTCACGCCGCACCTGCCCGCCGCGCACAAGTCCACGCCCTACGTCCTGCTCGCGAACATCGCGCCCGCGCTCCAGCATCACGTCCTCGACCAAATGCAGCGCCCGAAGTTCGTCGTGGCCGACACGATGGACCTCTGGCTCAACATCGCGCTGGACGATCTGCTCAAGCTGATCAAGCGGCTCGACGGCTTCGTGCTCAACGACAGCGAGGCGCATCAGCTCACGAAGGAGGACAACGTCTTTGCCGCGCTGAAAAAAATCCACAAGCTCGGGCCACGTTACGTGATCATCAAGAAGGGTTCGCACGGCTCAATCCTCTCCGGGCCGAAGGGATTTTTTATCTGCCCGGCGTATCCGTTGCACAAGGTGGTTGATCCCACGGGCGCGGGCGATTCGTTCGTGGGCGGCATGATGGGCTATCTCGCAACCGCGCGCGGTTCGCTCGACGCGAACATCCGCCGCGCGATGATTCACGGCAGTGTAGTCGCGAGTTTTTGCTGCGAGGGGTTTGGGTTGAACCGCACCACGAAGATCACGCGCGCGAACATTGCTAAACGGGTGAAGGAGCTGGAAGGGCTGACGAGGTTTTAGTTGAGTGACGTTGCTAGGTATGAACGGAGAAGTTTGTTGCAACGCTCGCCCTCACCCCGGCCCTCTCCCCCGGGGAGCGGGAGAATCTTTCGCCGTCTCGTGAAATGTCGTGAGTCGGAGCTGGCCGGATGGTTCTCAAGGAATCAGAAGCGGACAACGGCTGTTCCCTCTCCTGGGGGAGAGGGTCAGGGTGAGGGCGGTCGTCACGCCATCAAGCGAGACAGGCGCGACGCCTGTCCTACTTCAGCGGCTTCAGCCACAGATTGCGGAACTCGACCGGAAAACCTTCCAACTGGATTCCCACCGCGCCGCTGTTGACGGTGACTTTCTCGATGAACTTTTGCTTCGTGCCGTTCACGACGGTCTCGATGGTGTCGCCGCGGCAGGTGATGTCGTAGGCGTTCCATTCGCCGACGGGTTTTTCGGAGGGCGTGGTGATCTTCGCGCGCTTCTTGCCGCTGATGAGCGGCGCGGGAAAATCCACGCCGCCTTGCCCGACCATTTCACCCGCCGAACCGGACTTGAACTGGCACTCCACGCTCACCGGCCAGATCGCGTCCGCGCCGGTGATGTGGACGAACACGCCGCTGTTGCCGTTGGTCTGCGGCCAGCGCCACTCGATGTGGAGCAAATAATTCGAGAACGTTTTCTCCGTGCGGAAATAACCCATCGGCTTGCCGGCGAGGTGCAACACGCCGTCGCGCGCGGACCAAAGGTTCGAGAGTGGCACGGCGTTGGTGAAAACGGCTTTCCAACCGGCGAGGTCATGGCCGTTCCAGAGAATGATTGCGCCGGCGGGTGGTGGTTCGATGACGGCAGAAGAATTCTTCGCGGTGTCTTCAGCGGCGAAACTGGAAAGTGAAAGAACCGTGAATACGAAAATCAAACGACAGAAAGAATCGAAGCTTGATTTCATGGGCAAAGGTTAAGCTTTCGTCTGTTTACTAAAAGTTTCTTGGTAGAACTTGTTCCACCACTTCACCGCCTCCACATGCTCGGCTAACGAAAGCCACGCCATATTTTCCTTAGCACTCGGATCGCCGCCGAATCTGATCGGCTTCACATACCATTTGATCTTATTGGTAAATCTTTCGTCTGCCCCAAGCCGTAAGGCTTCTGCCGGAAAGTTGAAAGGCGCGACGTTGGCTTGATCTAGCGGAATGGTAGGCACTGTGAAATACTGCGACTCGCGATTGATAAGAATGAAGTCATCCCATCCTTTCAGTCCGACAATGAAATAACCCGGCAGATACTGAGCCAAGGCGTATTGAGTTGTGAGATGTTCTGCTTCTGTCTGACTTTCGCAGATCGCCCAGTAGTCTTTGTTGAACCAACCCTCTTTCATCTGAGTTTAGCTTTCAGATATGAATCTGAATTTCCCCCTTCGTGCGATCTTTCTTGCTCATCACTTTCACGTTGGCGGCTTCCTGCTTCACGAGTCCTTTGCTAAGGCTTCAACAACTCGATCCGGTCTTTGAGCCGGTCGAAGTCGCCATCCACGACCAGCAGGGAATCCTGGCGGGCCATGACCGTGGCGGCAATCGCCGCGTCGTAAAATCCCATCGTCTTTCCCGTCCGGCGCAGTTCGGCGTTCAGGGCGGCCAGTTGCGCCGCATCCGCTTCGTCGAACGCGTCCACCAGACTGCGGAACTCATTTTCGTAAATGCGCCGGGCGCGCTCCCGCAAATGTTCCTTGGCCGGAGGATGGGTGCCGACGAGAAACTCAGCCGCAACGTGGGCGGGAATGTAGAACGGTCCCGCGTGCGTGGCGATCAGCGACTCGATGCTGCCGAGCTTTTCCGCCGCGATCAACACGCTGGTGTCAATGGCTACCGGCATGGCCAAAAACTTTTGAAGCGGCGCTCATCGCGGTTTTGAGTTCCCGTTGTTCGGCAGCGGTGAAGCGGGCGGACTTGAGCCGTTTCAGAAGTTCAGCGCCGGACACGCCGACGGTGCGCCGGATTTGCGCCACGCTCTTGCCGTGGCGCTTCACCTGAACGACCGCGCCTCGCGCGATCACCCGGTCGAGGATGCCTTTGCTGTCGTTGGCCAGCTCTGTCGCCGTGACTTTCATTGGGGCAAAATACCTATTTTACCGATTTTTAGCAACCAGTGCTTTTCAAATATGAATCTCAATTTCCCCCTTCGTGCGGTCCTTCTTGCTCATCACTTTCACGTTGGCGGCTTCCTGCACCACGAGCGAATGCGGCGGGACGCTGTTCGTCAGAAACACGCTCGCGCCGATGGTGCTGTATTCGCCCACGACGGTGTCGCCGCCCATGATGGTCGCGCCGGCGTAGATCGTGACGTGGTCCTCGATGGTCGGATGCCGGCGTTGCCCGCGCAACGCCTGGCCGGCGGCGAGGGATTTCGCCACGAGGCCGACGCCTTGATACATCTTCACGTGGTCGCCGAGCACGGCGGTTTCGCCGATGACCGTGCCGGTGCAGTGGTCCACAAAAAAGTGCGAGCCGATCTGCGCGCCGGGGTGCAGGTCCATGCCGCTGCGGGCGTGCGCCCACTCGGTCATGATGCGCGGAATGAGCGCGACGTTTTCGAGATAGAGCGCGTGGGCGAGGCGCTGCACGGCGATGGCTTCGACGAACGGATAGGCCACAATGACTTCCTCGCGGCTCAACGCGGCGGGATCGCCGTTGAAGGCGGCCTCGATGTCGGTGGCGAGCAACTCGCGGATGTCCGGCAGGCTGCCGAGAAATTTCAGCGTGAGACTGTGCGCGGCGGAGGCGAGCTTGCTTTTGACGTATTCGGGCGGTGGATTGTATTCGAGGCTCTTGCGGATTTCGTCTTCGAGCGGGCCGAGCACGGCGTCGAGATGCGCGGCGGTCTCAACTTTGATCTCGGATGAGTGAATCAATTTCTCGTCGAAGAAACCGGGAAAGAGCAGGCGCAACAAATCCTTCGTGAGCGCGGTGACGGCGCGTTTCGAGGGAAGATTTTTTCCATCGAGATGGTTGATGCCGCCGACGCGCGCGTAGGAGGCGACGAGTTGCTCCGTGAGCTGGGTGACGGTCTTTTCCACGGCGTCAGTATTTCGCAGCCTCTGGGTGATTGCAAGCGAACGACAAACTGCTCGCGTCATTCCCGCGCCGTCTTCATATTGGCGCGGCGGCATGAGAGATTTTCTGAGCAAATTGTTTGAGCTGACGCGGCCTTACCGCGGGCGGTTGCTGCTCGGCGTGGTAACTGGAATCATCGCCGGCATCGTTGAGCCTTTGATGATCGGCGTCATCACGTTCGTGTACGGCGCGATTTTTCCCTCCGCGAACTCCGAGCCCATCGCCAAGTCGCTGCGCCTGTTGCCGGATTTCGCGCGCGAGCTGGCCGAGCAGGCGCAACAGGCGTTGCGCGGCATCGAGTCGCATCCGGGCGCGGTCGTGCTGCTGGTTTCCGCGATTCCGGCCGTGATGTTCCTGCGTGGTTTTTTCTCCTACCTCAACGTCTATAACCTGCAATGGACCGCCACGCGCGCCGTGACCGATCTGCGCACGCGGCTCTTCGATCACCTCATCAATCTCTCCACGGATTTCTTCCATCGCTCGCACTCGGGCGAATTGATGTCGCGCATCATGAACGACACGCAGACGTTGCAAACGCTCATCAGCCAGAACACGGCGGTCATCGTCAAAGACCCCGTGACCGTCCTCGGCCTGCTCGCGTATCTGCTGTGGAATCAACCGCGGCTCACACTCGTGGCGCTCGTGGTGATGCCGGTGTGCATGGTGCCCATCGCCATCTTCAGCCGCAAAGCCCGCACGGCGGCGCGCGGCATGCAGTCCAAACTCGGCGAACTCGGCGGCGTGATGTCCGAATCCTTCACCGGCATCCGCGTCATCAAAGCCTACAATCTCGAACCGACGGCGAGCGGACAGTTCAAACGCGCGGCGAAGGATTTCATCAGTCACCAGATGCGCATCGTGCGCTCGCTGGAAATTCCCGGGCCGTTGCTCGAATTCGCCGGCGCAGTCGGGCTGGCCTTCGTGTTCATCTATCTCGCGCTGCACGGCGGTGTGAAGGCTTCGTCGGCGGACTTCCTCAAGGTCATCCTTTGCATTTACGCGATGTATCGTCCGCTCAAGGGCATTACGCGGCTGCACAACAATCTCGAACAATGCCGCGCGGCGACGGAGCGCGTCTTTGAATTGCTCGCCACCAAAACCACCGTGCCCGAGCCGGTTCAACCCAAACCGCTCAAAGCCACGGGCGCGGAAATACAATTCGACCACGTCAGTTTCGCGTACGGAGAAAAGGGCGCGCTCAAAGACATCCAACTCACGATCAAGCCCGGCCAGATGGTCGCGCTCGTCGGCGCGAGCGGCTCGGGCAAGACCACCATCACGAATCTGCTGCTGCGCTTCTATGATCCGCAGACCGGTGCGGTGCGCATCGCCGGCGTGGATTTGCGCGAAGTTTCCACGCGCGACTTGCGCGATCAGATCGCTGTCGTCACACAGGAGACGATCCTGTTCAATGAAACCATCCGGCGCAACATCCAGCTCGGTCGCGCCGCCGCCACTGAGGCTGAAATCATTACCGCCGCGAAGAATGCCCACGCGCATGAGTTCATCCAGGAAAAACCCGAAGGCTACGACCTCGTGATCGGCGAGAAAGGCGTGACACTTTCCGGCGGCCAACGCCAGCGGCTCGCCATTGCGCGGGCGATATTGAAGAACGCGCCCATCCTCATCCTCGATGAAGCCACGAGCGCGCTGGACTCGGAATCCGAACGCGCCGTGCAATCCGCGCTCGAGGCATTGATGCACGGGCGCACAACGATTTGCATCGCGCACCGGCTCTCGACGATTCAAAAAGCCGACGTGATTGTGGTGCTCGACCAAGGCCGCATCGTCGAGATGGGAAGACACGAAGAGTTGCTAAAGCGCGACGGCACCTATCGCCGCCTGCACGATCTGCAGTTCCAAACCTGAGTCAGCTCACGTTCGCAGTTGGTTTCACCGCCGGATTTCTTTTCCCTGCCTGCAGCTTCCAACGATTGTGAACCCAGAACCAGTTCGCCGGATCGCGCCGCACCGCTTCGCCAAATGCCTCGTTCACATCACGCATGATTTCTTCCGTCGAGCGGGCCGATTCGCTGTGATGCGTCGGAATTTTTTCTCCCAAGACCACGCGCCACCGCGCCAGACCGGTGCGATAGCAGATCGCCGTGTATAGCGGGCAGTCGTAGCGCAAGGCAAACACCGCCGGCGCGGTCGTGGTCGAGCATTCCTTCCCGAGAAATGGAATGAACACGCCGCCCCGGATCGTCCGCTGGTCGGAGAGCAGTCCGAGAATGATGCTCCGTCGGGCCATCGCCGCGCGCAACGCGTCGCCCTGGCTCTTGCGCTCGAAGAAGAGACAGCCCGACCGCTCGCGCAACGACTGCATCAGCCGGTTGAGCGATGGCTCGCGCAAGGCGCGGTAGGTGGTCGCGCACTGGAACTGCGGCCAGTATTGGCCGAAGCGCGCATAGAGTTCGAAGTTGCCGAAGTGTCCGATGGCCACCACGACGCTCGGCGCTTTTCCGTCCGCGTCCGGGGGCGGAAGCTTTTCCATTCCCACAAACTCGCAATGCGGACGCAACTCCTCGGCGGTCATGGAAGCCGTCTTGATGGCGCAGCAATAATTCTCACCCAATCGCTTGAAATTCTCCCGCGCCAGTGCGCGGATTTCCGCCGCGCTTTTCTCCCGACCGAAAACCAGTTTCAATCCGTTCACCGCCGCGCGACGGTGGCGCACGTCGAGCCAGTAAGCCAGCCCGCCGCCGGCGCGACCGAGCCGGGCCACGGTCGTCAGCGACAGCGATTGCAGAAACGCCACCAGTCCGCGCGCGATGATGTAGAGCAGCGTTTCCATTTCTTCCGCCTAACGGAAACAGATTTTGCGGACGCAATCGCGGAAGTCCTCCGCGCCGCTCATGATCTTGATCTCGACGCGCATGAACAGGACCGGGAGGTCGCGCCGGTCAATCTTCGGGAAGCGCACGGCGTCCTTTTGCGTGGTGATGATCATCTCCGCCTGCCGTTTCTTGCTGCGATTGATGGCGTTGAGCACTTCCTGTTGGGAGAACCGGTGATGGTCAATGA
>SCTL01000656.1 GCA_004297495.1 Verrucomicrobiota bacterium | reverse complement strand
ATCATGAGTTTTCAGCCCAAAGCCGAGCCGTCCTCCGCCGTGGATTTGCGTTGCACGCTGCAACAGCGCGGCACGAACATTTCCGAGACATGGACCTACCACTGGACAGCGCCGTAAACCCGGCGTTGCAACTGACGACCTCGCCGGGAAACATCGCCGGCCGCCCGCTGGAAGAATGGAACGCCGCTTACGTGAAAGTGGAAAGCTACTTCCACGCGCTGCGCATCCGCAATCGCGTGCTCCTCGGCCAGCTCGTGCTCAAGGTCCTCAAGCAAGCCGTCGCCCGCGCGTCCAGCCAGCCGAATCTTTCCGCCACGCAAATCGCCGCCGAGGAAATGGAAAAACTCGTCACCGACTGGTTCGGCGAAGTGCTGCAACATTCTCCCGCCAACGCCGAGAACGTCCTCTCCACTCGCGGCCGTCTCGCGCTGCTGCTCGCCGACATGCCGGGGCGCTGGCAGGATCAGTTTCTTCGCCCCGGTCCCTGGCCGCCGGAATTCGTGAAGGCCATGCGCGAAAAGTTTATTGATGCCGGCCCGGATTTTCAGATTTCGCAGATGACGCCGCGTCCGCTCACCATCGGCCCGACCATTTCGCTCGCCGATCTGCGCAATCTGAATTACCGGCGCATGATCATCATCTGGCTGTTGTTCTTCGCCGCGCTGGTCGCGATCTTTCTGCTGACGCACTGAGCCATGAGGGAAATAATTGCCATGAAAAATTTCGCGAAGCGGAGCGCGGACGCCTCGTCCGCGAATTCCCCGGTGCCGAGTCTCGCGCTGGTGCGTGACGGCGCGCGGCGTGAACGCCGCTTCAACATCCGTCGCGATAATGCGCGAGGCATATCAGACCCGCAAAAACATCAAGAGCTGAAGCGGCGTGAACGCCGCGCGCCTTGCAAGTCCCAGCCAGATCGCGCAATTACCCGGGTCTCCATTATTGATTCGCGCGGACGAGGCGTCCGCGCTCCTTTCGATGCCCACTGAGAATCCAAATCAAACACCCGGCCCCAGCCTGCGCCTCGAGCAAGTCACGCCCGTGCCCCCGCACCTGGGCCGGCGGCTGTTTTATTTTTATTCCGGCGCGGTGTTGCTCACCGGCCTGGTCTCCATGCTCTTCGCCGACCTGCTCTGGCGCACGGGCTGGAGCGCGTCGCGCACGGTGTTGCTCATCCTCTTCGTCATTCTCTTTTTCCTGATGGCCGTGGGCTGCATGCACGGCGTGGTGGGTTTCATTTTGCGCCGCATCGGTGACAAACGCCGCATCACCGCGCTCAAGGATTTCAAGTCCTGCGACCTCGCCGGGTCGAGCACGGCCATTGTTTTTCCCATCTACAACGAGGACGTGCTCCGCGTCTGCGAAGGTCTGCGCGCCTCGTACGAATCGCTGCGCCAGACCGGCCAGCTCGAACGCTTCGATTTCTTCATCCTCAGCGACTCCACGAATCCCGACAAATGGGTCGAGGAAGAACGCCGTTGGCAGCAACTCGTCACCGAGCTGAACGCCCTCGGTCGCATTTACTATCGCCGCCGCATCCTCAACGAAGGCAAGAAGAGCGGCAACATCCGCGATTTCCTCCGCTCGTGGGGACGACGCTACCGTTACTTCATCGTGTTCGACGCCGACAGCATCATGCGCGGCGAAACCCTCGTGGACCTCGTCAAGCTGATGGAGACGCATCCCGACGTCGGCCTCATCCAGACCGTGCCCGGCCTCGTGAACGCCGAATCCCTCTTCGGTCGCATCCAGCAATTCGCCAATCGCCTCTACGCCGGCGTGTTCATTTCCGGGCTCAACTACTGGGCGCAAAACTTCGGCAACTACTGGGGGCACAACGCCATCATTCGCACCGAGCCGTTCATGCTTTACTGCGACCTGCCGCAACTGCCCGGGCGCAAACCCTTCGGCGGCCACATTCTCAGCCACGATTTCGTCGAAGCCGCGTTGATGCTGAAGAACAACTGGCAGGTCTGGATGGCGCACGATCTCGAAGGCAGTTACGAGGAAGGCCCGCAAGGCATGATCGAGAACGCCCAGCGCGACCGCCGCTGGTGTCAGGGCAATCTCCAACACGGCATGGTCGTGCTTGCGCAAGGACTCCGCGGCATCAGCCGCATTCATCTCACCCTCGGCATTTTCGGCTACCTCTCCAGCCCGCTGTGGTTCGCGTTTCTCGTCACGTTCAATTACATGCGCTGGACCTACCGACAGACCGGCCTCTCCGATCTCGCCACGCCCTCCTTCAATCCCTACCTCGCCGGCGTCTCCGCCACCGCCCACGCGTTTCTGGTGTTCATCATCTGCATGAGCGTGATCTTCCTGCCGAAAATTCTCGCGCTCGTTGATCTCGCCTTCGCCGGTGACCGCCGACGCTCCTTCGGCGGACTCACCCGCGCCGTCGCCAGCGCCATCGCTGAAACCATTTTCTCCACGCTGCACGCGCCCTTGCAAATGCTCTGGCACACCGCCTTCGTCATCACCATCCTGCTCGGGCGTGGCGTCAACTGGGGCACGCAAGTCCGCGCCGCCGATGGCACCTCCTGGCTCTACGCCCTCAGCCGGCATTGGGGACACACGCTCATCGGATTGCTCTGGGGCTTTGCCGTCTTCAAGTTTGACCGCGCCAGCTTCTGGTGGTTTCTCCCGGTTGTCTCCGGCATGGTGCTCTCCATTCCCGTCAGCGTCCTCACCAGCCGCAGCGCGCTCGGCCATCGCGCGCGCCAGCTCGGACTCTTTCTCACGCCCGAGGAAGTGCAACCGCCCCGCGAGATCGCCTCGCTTCGCCTGCGCCTGGCCGCGCACGAACTCTCCGGCGAATCCGCCCCGCGCCGGCTGCACGCCGGACTCGCCGATGCCGTGCTCGATCCCTACGTCAACGCCATTCACGTCTCGCTGCTGCGCGAGAAACAGCTCAACCCGGTTTATGCCGAAGCGCTCGCCGCGTTTCGCGGGGGCAGCGTGCAATCCCGCGTGCTGGGCGAACGGTTGCTCCTCGAAGGCCCGGAAAAACTCCAGCCGCAGGAACGCCTCTTTGTGCTGACCGATCCCGACACCATGGCCTGGCTGCATTGGCAAGCCTGGGTGCGCCCGCCGGAGAGTCTCAGCGACTGGTGGGTCAGATCCATCCGCCGCTACGCGCGGTGAGTTCGTCCTTCCCCTTTCCGGATTCGGGGAAACATTCAACATTCAACATTCAACGCCGAACATCGAACGAGGCAGCGCGCGGAGGCCATTCCGTTGAGCGTTGAATGTTGAATGTTGAATGTTGAATGTTTTCGGAAATTGTTTCTGGCAACCCCTCTAGGATTAAGACGCCACCACACTCCGCCCCTTTCAGTTTTCTGCTTTCAGCTTTTCAGCGTTTCCTTTTCCGCAACTCACGCCCTTCGCAGCGCGCTGATCAAATCATCAATCTTGTTGGCCAGCGTCTGCACTTGCGCTTGCGTGGGCGGATTGCTCACGGTCATCCCCAGCCAGCCGATGCCGCTGCACTCGCCCGCCGCCTCGTTGGTGATTTGTGCGCTCACCGCCGCCGCGTCCGTCTTCGTATCAATCTCCGTTTTGAGACTCGTCAGTTGACTGCGCAATTCGGCGGAGACAATCAGCGCGCCGTTCGCCGGTTTGGTGGGATCAAAGGCCATAATGTTTTTCAAGGTAGGGACGCGTTCCACCGCGTCCCCAATTTTTGGAACAAGTTTGGGACGCTGTGGAAAGCGTCCCTACCAGCGCGTTCAATTACGTCGCCCGCTTCTGCGCGAGGTCGCTCCACGGGCCCGCGCCGACCGCGCCCACGGCCTTCATGCGGAAATAATACAACTGGCCCGAGACCAGTCCCGTGGCGGTGAAGCTGGATTTCTTGCCCACATAGACCTGCGTCCACGGGCCCGTCGCGCTGGCGGCGCATTCGGCGATGTAGCTGTCGCGGCCCTTGACGGGATCGCAATGGCAATCGGCGGTGCCTTCGAGATCGCCGCCGGTGGCGGTGAGATTTTGCGGCGCGGGCAGCGGCCCGACCGGCGCGGCGTCGGCGCGCACGTCCAGCGCCGCGCTCAGGATTTTTGCCGCGTCGCCGCCGCTGGTTTCCTCCACGTAAGTGCCGCGCTGCGTCAACGCCGCTTCCAGCGCCGCCCGCGCGGTGTCCTTGAGCACGGTCATTTGCTTGGCGGTCTGGTTGGCGTTGTTGGAATTGGTCAGCGCCGTGTGGAAGTTGTTGGACAGAACCAGGAACGCGGCGGCGGTGGGATTGGGCGTGACGAAGTTCGCGTTGCCGCCCATGGCGGCGATGTGGTCCGTGCCGAACTTGTCGAGCGCGGGGTCCGTTTTATCCTGCAAGTTGAGTTTAACTTTTGACATACGCTTGGGTCTGGTTGGCGGCACAGCCTCATCGTAGGTGCTTCCAGAATCGTAAGTGACGCCGGAATCGAAAAAGGCCATGTCCGTTTTTGGGGTCGTCGTTGGTTGCCGGCGTTCGCACGGCGTCCGAACGTCATCCGCCACGCGGACGATTCGCCCAAACTCCGGAACGACGGGAAAAAAATTCCCCCTCCTAAACAAACGAGTGGAACGCCCGCGAGCTTGCGCCCGCCCCACCGTGAACGCAACCGCAATCTTCCCGGCCCGCCAATTCTTCCGCCGCCACCGCCGGCCACTGCCCTCCGTCGGAAACGCACCGCCCTCACTCCCGAAAAACTTGCGCCCAGGAAATCAAACCCTGCCCGCACTGCCAACCAAACTGCCCGCACGCGCGAATAAATTGCCCGCACAACCAAACCAGATGCCCCCAGCCGGAAATAAAT
>SCTL01000059.1 GCA_004297495.1 Verrucomicrobiota bacterium | reverse complement strand
GACTTGTCGAGCTGCACGGCTCCGCGTTCACCGGCCTGAAGTTTCTTGTTGTACTCGGCGTTGATTTCGGCGACGACGTTGTAGGGATTCAAGGCGAACGCGGTTTGGAAATGTTCGCCGGCCTTGGCGAGTTGATCGAGTTTCTGCATTTCCACGCCCCAGTGATTCAGGCAGCGGGAGTAAAAGGAGGCGATGACTTGCGCCTGGGAATTCACATAGGGGTTGAGATGCATTTTCTTAAAAATGAACTCGACCGTCGTGAGCTTCGCGCCGGGCTCGCGCGGTTTGGCAATGGCGAGCAGGGGCTGAAGCGTTGCGGTGAGCGTTTCGTTCCAGAATTTTTCATTCTCCTGGACGATGGCGTCGGTCAACGCCGGAGGGAGCAGGGCCTCTTTCGAGAATTCCTTGAGTTCGTAAACCAGGTTGTGCGGTTGCGCGTAAAAGAATTCGAAGTAATAACCGAAGCTGGGGTGAAGATAATAAACCGGGCCGGCCTTGGCTTGTTCCTGCATCAACGCAACCAATTCCATGTCCTCATAACCCCGTTCCTTGTGCGCCTCGGTCGGCGCGGGCCAGCGGTCGGGAAAATTCTTGTGCAGGAAGCGATGATAACCCGGCCAGCGCAGCGATTGCGTATCCACGACCAGATAATTCTTAGCCTGGCCGGTTTTGGCGAGCCACGCGCACATGAGGAGGTGACGGCGCGGGTCGTCGGAAAACAGCAGCGCCTTTTGCGGCAGGCCCTCGGCGCTGTGGCGGGCGAATTGTTCCATGGCGTTGCCATTGGTGAGATGGATTTCCTTGAGGTTGCGGGCGACCAGAGCCGCCGGTTCGAGGAACAGCAGCAGCACAATCGTGGTGGTGCTGACGCGGTTGAGGAAATCGAGAAATGGCGTCGGGATGCGGCCGGAGAAACGGTCGCGCTTCGGGCGAAACACCAACAGCAGGTAGCCGGCAAAATAACCGATGGCGAGAGCGCCCAGATAATAGAGCGTTAGAAAGGTCGGGAACGGAAAGCGCATGGCCATGTCCGAGTGGCGCGGACTGAACGGCGGGTCCAACGTGACCCACAGCGCGGCCAAAAGCATGACGGCATGCGAGACGTGAAAGATCGCGGTGGTGATGACCTGACCGATGCGGCTCGAATCACCGAATTGCGAGGCCCAACGAATGGACATCACAAACACGGGAACCAGATTCGTGAGCGAGATCAGGATGAGCGCCTTGACTTGGAACAACGCGCCGAGGCTGTTCTTCTGAGCGAGAAGGTGAAGTTTAAGCGTGGTCCAGAAGCCGACGGGTTCGATCTTGTTCAGACTCGCGACCAGCGGGAGCACCAGATAAAGCGAAAGCCCCGCCAGACCCATCAGCAACATGCGACTGAGGAAACGAAGATTGAAAAAACTCAGTCCCTGCATCCAGATCAACGCCATGAGGAATGCCGGGAAAAAACCGACGAGCGCGAAGTTGTTGGTGATGCCCAGCCCATACGCGAGCGCCGCCGTGGTGAGCCAGGCGTCCCGGCCATCCGCGCGGAATTCAAGCAGGCAACGGAGGATGAAAGCGAAGACGAAGAGGTCGAGCATCTCGCCGGTGTAGTTGGTGGCGTTTTCCCAGAAGGTCAGTTGCAATCCGCAGGCGATGACCGCAAACACCGGTGGAAGCCAGGCCAGCGGGATGGTCAGGACTGCGGATTCGCTGAATTCGCGATCGCGCTGGTCGTGGGTGCGATCGTGCGGCAACAGAATGACGCTGCGCGCCAGTTGCATGAGCGTGAGGCTTGCAAGCGCGGCGGCAAAAAGATTCATCGCCAGCGGAACGATGCCGGCGGGAAGCAGCCGCAGCGGCAGTGTCACCAGGAAGTTCAGCGGATTGTAAAGTTCCGGCTGCCAGGTCCAGCCCGCCACGCGCGCCGACTGGGCGAGGTTGAACAGCGAAACCCAGTGATTGAGGGTCAGCAGATAAACCGCCAGCGCTCCGGCTCCCACCAGCCAGGGTAAAAAACGCAGCGCGTGGGCGCCGCCTCCGCGCGATTCCATTCCGTTAGTCATTCGGTGCCGACAGTTGAAACGATGCTCTCCGGCTTGGCAAGATTAGTTTGGTTCCGCGACTGCCTCTTCGCATCCGGCGCGCAAATCCGCGACGCACTCAACGTGCTGTGTTTGCGGAAACATGTCGAGTGGCTGCACGCGCGCCAATTCAAAGACACCGTCGGCGCACAGAATGTTCAAGTCGCGCGCCATCGTCGCGGGATGACAGGAGACGTAGATGAGCTGTGCGGGCCGGACGCGGCGCAACAACTCGAGCGCCTCGGGCCGGCAGCCTTTTCGCGGCGGATCAATCATCACGCTCGTGGCGGCAGGCGTGAGTTTGCGGACGAGGCCAGGCAAAACTTCCTCCACCATGCCGGCGAGGAATTCGCCGTTGGTCACATTTCGCTTCGCGGCATTTTTGCGCGCGGCTTTGATGGCTTGCGGATCGTATTCCACACCGACGAATGATTCCACGGTGTCCGCGAGTTCAATTCCGAAGAAACCGACACCGCAATACAAGTCCACGAAATGTTTCGCGCCGCTGGCTTTCAAAAACTCGCGCGCCGTGTCCACGAGCTGTGGCAGCAGGAAAAAATTATTCTGGAAAAATGAATCCGGCGGCACTTCCCAATCTTCGGGCGGGATGCGGAGGACGACTTTGATGCCGCCTTTGGGCGGCGGATTCGCGCGGACGCGTTTGATTTCCTCGTTCAACGCCGGCTCCGCAATTTTGCACTCAAAGACATCCTCGACCAGCCCGCAGTCCCAGCGAACGAAGCCGATGTTCAGCCGTTGCTCCGGTTTGTTCCACTGGCTGCGGATCATGATGCGGTTGCGGTAGCCAAACGGGCGAGGGCAGGGGACGACCGGTGCGACCACGTCCTTCTCAATGCCGCCGATGCGATGGAACAAATCAGAAATCTGTTTGTGCTTCACGCGCAACTGCGCGGCGTAATCGAGGTGCTGATACTGGCAGCCGCCGCACGCGCCAAAGTGCGCGCACTCGGGTTTCACGCGGTCAGGCGACGCCGTGAGCACGCGCGCAAGTTTCGCGCGGGCGAAATTTTTCTTCACCTCGGTGATTTCGGCTTCGACGGTTTCGCCGACGATCACGAACGGAACGAAGACGACGAAATCGTCCACGCGCGCCACGCCTTCGCCACCGAAGGCGAGGTCCTGAATGGTCAAGGTTACAAGTTGGCCGACAGATAAATTCACCGGCAGACCATACGCAGGCGGTCGGGGTGGAAAAAGATTTTTGTCCGACGCGTTAATTCACCGAGACAAGGAAACTAATTTCACCAACCGATTTGATTTGAACACGCCGCGCATTTTTCAACATCCGGAACGCGGCGGTGGTATTGGCGTGAAGCAGGCCGAAGATTTTTTCCGATGCGAATTTCCCTTGTTTCACTGGCTGAACAGCGATTGAGCCAGTCAAGCGATTCATAGTTCTTGAGTCGTGGTACTGGCTCTGCTAATTGAAGCAGACCGTCAGGCGGATAGTCGTTTTTTTCGCAACGTTGCGAAGCCGCCTGCGAAATAAATTAAACAAACCCCACGCACATGGCGAAATACAAACTAGAATACCTCTGGCTCGACGGCTATGAACCCGTCGCCAACATCCGCGGCAAGACCACCATCAAGGAATTCTCCAGCTTCCCGAAACTCGAACAGCTTCCGATGTGGGGCTTCGACGGCAGCTCGACCCGGCAGGCCGAAGGCCGCACTTCGGACTGCATGCTCAAGCCCGTCGCGATCTATCCCGACTCCACCAAGAAGAACGGTGCGCTCGTCATGTGCGAAGTCATGATGCCCGACTGCAAGACGCCGCATCCGAGCAATTCCCGCGCGGGCATCCTCGACGACCCGGGTGCTTGGTTCGGTTATGAGCAGGAGTACTTCCTTTACAAAGACGGCGCGCCCCTTGGCTTCCCGACCGGCGGTGGTTTTCCGCCTCCGCAAGGTGAATACTACACCGGCGTCGGCTACAAAAACGTCGGCTGCATCGCGCGCGAAATTGTGGATACGCACCTCGACCTGTGCCTGGATGCCGGCATCAACCACGAAGGCATCAATTCCGAAGTTGCCAAAGGCCAGTGGGAATTCCAGATCTTCGGTAAAGGCTCGAAGAATGCCGCCGACCAGATGTGGGTTGCCCGTTACATCCTCATGCGCCTCTGCGAAAAATACGGGGTGGATGTGAACTGGCATTGCAAGCCGCTCGGCAAGGACGTGGACTGGAACGGCTCGGGTATGCACTCGAACTTTTCCACGAAGCACATGCGCGAAGTCGGCGGCAAGGAATACTTCGAGGCGCTCATGGCGGCGTTCGACAAATACAAAAACGAACACATCGCCGTGTATGGCCCGGATAATCATCTCCGCCTCACCGGTC
>SCTL01000655.1 GCA_004297495.1 Verrucomicrobiota bacterium | reverse complement strand
GAATGTTGGACGTTGCATGTTTCCACTTCCGCTTGACCATGCAAGACCACCGTCTCCAATCCCAACGCTTCGAGCTGAAGTATCTCGTGCCCGGGGAATTCACGCAGCCGATGCGCGACTTCGTGGGCAGCTATCTCGAACTGGACGATTACTCGGTGGGCAAACCCAACAACTCCTACGAAGTCCACAGCGTTTATCTCGACTCCGACCGGCTCGACATCCATCACGCCACGTTCAACGGCGACAAGAACCGCTTCAAACTCCGGCTGCGTTACTACGACGCCGATCCCGCGTCGCCGGTCTTCTGCGAAATCAAACAGCGCGTGGACAATTGCATTCTCAAACGCCGCTGCGCCGTCGCGCGCGCGGATGTGCCGCAACTGCTCGCCGGCCAATTGCCCGAGCCGGACGAGCTGCTCTCGCCCGAGCTGCGGCATCTCGTCTCGCTACAACGCTTCCTGGAGTTGATGCTCCAGCTCGACGCCCGGCCGCGCCTGCATAACTACTATCGCCGCGAAGCCTGGGTCAGCCCGCACGACAATTCCATCCGCATCACCTTCGACCGGCATATTTCCGTCGAGCCATACTTCCGGCCGGACGCGCCGCCGACGATGACGCGACCGACGCGCATTTACACCGAGTTCATCGTGCTCGAACTCAAGTTCACCGGGCGTTTCCCAAACTGGTTTCACGCGTTCGTCGAGCGCTTCAATCTCATGCGCACCGCCTCCATGAAATATTCCGGCGGCGTTGAGATGTTGGGCGAACACAGATTCTTGAAACCGGACAGCCAACCGGAAGTCTCTTTGGCGGAAGTTTCACTCGAACCCCTGAACCTCCATGAACAACTGGTTTCTTGACGGCGATTACGGCGTGGTGCCGACCGATTACAGTGTGCTCGCGCTCGCGCTGCTGCTGGCGTTTCTCTGCGGGCACGCCGTAGCGTGGACTTACATGTTCACCCACACCGGCCTCTCCTACTCGCGCTCTTACGTCAACTCGCTGATCATCATGCCGGTCATCGTCGCCCTCGTGATGATGGTGCTGGCGAACAATCTCATCATTGCCTTCGGTCTCATGGCCATCTTCGCGATGGTGCGTTTCCGCAGCGTGCTGCGCGACACGCTCGACACGGCCTACGTGCTCGCAGTCATCGTCATCGGCCTGGCCTGCGGCACGCTCAAGTTCACCTCCGCGATCATTGGTTGCGCCGCCACCATCGCCATCATGATTTATTTCTGGGCCAGCGCTTTCGGCACGCGGCAACGCTACGATTTGATTTTGAATCTCCAATGGACGCGGCCCGCGACTGAATTGACCGAACTGATCCAGTTGCTCAACCGCCACGCCCGCTCCGTGCTTTGCGCCAGCCAGCGCTCGAGCGAAGGCTACGGCGGCGTGGACCTTTCCTATCGTTTGCTGTTGCGCGATCCCGCGCGCAGTCACGAACTCATGCACGAACTCAAGTCGCTCGAAGGCGTGGCCCGCGCCACCAGTCTTGCTGCCGGCGACGAGTCTGAATTATGAAAACCGAGAACCTGCCCGTCATCCCCACGCCGCCCGCGCAACGTCTGCGTCACGCGCGCGCCACGCTTCTGCCGGCAGTCGTGTTTGTCGCCGGCTTGCTCGCCGTCGCCGGGCTGTGGAGAAATCACGTTGGCGCGCCGACGCTCATTGGTCTGGCGGACGGTCCGCTGGCGCATGTCAGTTCTCAGAAATCCGGCGTGCTCGCCAATCTCAACGTGACCCGCTTCCAGCAGGTTCGCGCCGGCGACACGCTCGGCCAGGTGATGGTTGCCGAACCGAGAATTCTTGAGGCGTCCCTCGCGGTTATTCGCGCCGATCTCGACATGCTGCGCGCCAACCTGCAACCCATCGTCGCCCAGCAACGCAACGCCGTGGATTACGCGCAACTCCGGCTCGACTGGATGCGCCAGCGCGCCGATCTCGCCGCCGCCCGCGTCAATCTTCAGCTCGCGGAATCCGAGTTCCATCGCACCGAGGAGTTGTTCAAGGAGAAGATCGCCTCCGACAGCGCGCTGGACATCGCCCGCGCCAATTTTCACGCCCAGGAAAAGCACGTGGAAGAACTGATACTTCTCGTGACCGAAGGGGAACAGAGTTTCAAGAATCTGCAACCCGTGGACGGCAATGACATCTCGCGCATTTCGGACGCGCCCATGCGCGCCGCCATCGCCGTGCAGGAAGCGAAGCTCCGGCTGACCGAGGCCGAACTCAGTCCCATCACGCTCCGCGCGCCCATTGACGGCAAGGTCAGCGTCATCCTGCATCGCTCGGGCGAAGCCGTGACGCCGGGCCAACCCATCCTCGCCATCGCCGGAGACAAGCCCGCGCGCATCGTCGCCTATTTGCGACGGCAACAAGGAATCGAACCGCAAGTTGGCAACACGGTTCAAGTCCGCACCCGCCGCACGCCGCGCGAGATGGGTCTGGCGCAAGTTGTCGGCGTGGGTGCGCAACTTGAGGCGCTGCCGCCAGCTTTGCAGACGGCCATCAAGTTTTTCGGTACGGAGACCGCCTTGCCGGTGGACATCAGTTTGCCGGCCAATTTCAATCTGCATCCCGGCGAAATTGTGGACATCAAGCTCGTGCTGGCGGGGAAATAATTTCGGATTCTCGTTCAGTTCACAAAGGAACCCGCCCGGTTGCGGCGCGACTTTGAGATTGTCTTTGGTCCGAGTTTGGCGATGCTGGCGGCAGCCATGAACGCCTCGCGTCTCGACGTCAAAAAGACATACAAGCTCTACATCGGCGGAAAATTTCCGCGCAGCGAGAGCGGCCGCTATCTGCCCGCGAAATCCCCGTCCGGCGAACAACTCGACAATTATTGCCACGCCTCGCGCAAGGATTTCCGCGACGCCGTGGTTGCCGCTCGCGCGGCGGTGGATGGCTGGAGCAAGGCCACCGCGTACAATCGCGGACAGGTTCTTTATCGCGCCGCCGAGATGTTGCAGAACCGCGCGAGCGAACTTGTGACGGAAGTGTCCCGCTCGACCGGGGTGACCGCCGCCAAGGCGAAACGCGAAGTCACAGTGGCGATTGACCGGCTCGTGCATTACGCGGGCTGGACGGACAAATACCAACAGGTCTTCGGCAGCGTGAATCCCGTGGCGTCGTCGCATTTCAATTTCAGCACGCCGGAGCCGCAGGGCGTCGTCGTGGTGTTCGCGCCGGATGAGCC
>SCTL01000654.1 GCA_004297495.1 Verrucomicrobiota bacterium | reverse complement strand
CGATAGTAATAGGTCGTGTTGCCGGCAAGCCCCGTGTCCGGGTAACTGGTCGCGCCGGCACCCGTCAGAGCGATCTGGTTGAACGTGACGTTGTTCAACGAGCGCTCGATCAAGAAGTTCGTCTCGTTGGTCGAGTTGTCGGTCCACGCCAGATTGATCTGCGTGGGACTCACTGGCGTGGCCGCCAATCCGCTCGGCGCCGCCGGCGGCAGTGGTGGAGTTGTCACCACGAGATTGATCTGGCCCGGCGTGTTGGTGTTGATGCTGTAATCGTAGCCCACTGGCGCGCTGGCGATGAAAACGCCGGCATTGGAAATCGTGCTCCCGTAACTGATCAGGTTGTACGTGCCCGGGCCAAAGCCGCCCGCGTCCGTAATGTCAAACGCGCCGCTCAATCGCAGATGCCCACTCACCATCAGATGATCGCTATTCGTGCCCAACTCGAATCGCAACACCGCGCCGTTGGTGAGCGTAAGCGCATTGCTGATCGTAAGCGTCCCGACGCTCGTGCCCGGCGAGAGCACGCCGCCGCCGAGAACCGTCACGCCGCCGGCGATGCTTCCGTTGCCGCCGAGCGTGCCGCCGGTTTGCACCAACACAGGGCCTGTGCCCGGGCCGTTGGAGTTGTTGACCAGCAACGTGCCCGCACCGACGGTCGTGCCGCCGCTGTAGCTGTGGCTGCCATTCAGCGTGAGCGTGCCGCTTCCTTGTTTGGTCAATCCACCCGTGCCGCTGATGCTGCCCGTGCTGTTGAAAGTGAAATTGTTCGAGGCATTCACGGTGATTGAACCCGGCAACAGCGTCCCCTGCAAATCAATTGCCGGACTGTTCGACCCGCTGTCATCGAACACCACCGCCGCGCCGTTCGTGAACGCCGCCGTGGTGATGCCATCAAACCAGTTGCTGCTGACGCCAACGTCCCAACGATTGATCGTTCCATCGCCGCGCCATGCCAGATAGCCGAATGCGCTGGTCGTCGTGTTCACCTTGTAATTGTCGAAGTAGGCTTTGCCCGTCTCCGAACTCGACGCCGCCGCCAGCGTTGTGATGGGCGCGTCCGTGAACGCGACCGCGCTAGGATCGACGAAGCTCTCGATGTGCAATAGAGCGCCGTCTGCGAAAAGCGAGCAGGTCTTGGTCGTGAAGTTGATGGCGAGCTTGTAGTGATGATGCACGTTGCGGGAGAGATGCACTCCAGTCGCCTTGTAAAGTCCGGTGCCCGCCTCCTGGCAAACCACGTCGCCCGAGCCGGCATCGAGGAACAAACTGCCGATGAGCTTCCGGCCGCCCAACGAATCATCATACGCCTCGATGCCAAACAGCGGACCGTAGCCCAGCGCCGCGTAAGTCACGCGCATGTCGAAGAGGATTTCGACGATGTTGCTCACGCCGCTGGGCGTGACCGGTTTGACGATACCCCAACGGGTGTTGCCGGTGACCGTGCCAACGCGCGTGACCGTGATGGATTGCGCGCCTTCGACGGGATTGTTGCCCTCAACGACGGCAGTACTGGTGCCGTTGTCCTGCTGCCACGGGCCCTGACCCACGGGCGGGATGGGATCCTGACCATCCATGTTCTGGGTCAGCATAAAGCGTGGGGATTCAAAGCCCGCGCTGTCATACACCGTCGCGGCTCTGGCCATGCCGCAGATCGTCAAAAGCAATGACGCGATGAATGCCGGTACGTACAAACGGCGACGGCTGTCCGGTTTCGTAAATGATGTTGAAGTAATCATAGCTTGGTGTGGCGTTGTGATTCTTTCAGTTCATCAATCAATAGGCCGAACGCGCCACAAAACCGGGCTGCGGGCGCGGGTTGGGCAGGACCTGTTGTGCCAGCGCTTCAAGGCCTTTTGTCTCGCCGACAAGTTTCGCGACCAGTTGCGCGAAGCCATGCCCGCCAATCGGATTGGAAGGATGAATGTAATCGAAGCTGTTATCCGGCTTGGTCCCATACCACGTCACGGCCACCGGCGGCGTGATCGCGGTGAGATGGTCAATGCTGCGCTTGTTTAGTTCCAGCACCGGGACGTTCAACTCGGCACCCAGTTCCCGCATCGCTTGCGGGTAACCTTGCACGCTGTTGTAAAACTGTCCTTCGGCGTTGTAGGTGCATTTGATCTGGCCGGTCACAAACACCGGGGTCGCGCCGTGCGCGCGGGCGCCGTTGACGTAGAGCCGCAAATACGCCTTGAACGTCGAAGTTGGATTCGTCTTGCGGTTGGTTTTTGGCTGGCCGGGGAGATCGTCCGCCGAATCGTTGATGGCGAACATCACGAACAAATAGTCCCCGGGCTTGATGTTGTTCACAATCGTGTCCAGCGCGCCTTCCTCGATGAAACTCTTGGAACTGCGGCCCGCCTTGGCCTGATTATCAATCACCACGTTGGTGGCGAAATACTCGTGAAGCGGCTGGCCCCAACCCATGATGTAGTTGCCCGGATAATAGCTCGCCACCGTCGAATCACTCGCCAGGAACACCCGTGGCTTGTTCCATTCCGCCGACGGGATGGGCGTGATGGTGATCGCGTTGATGTGATTAATCGCGGCGAGAAATTCAAACATCATCCGACCCCCGGTCACGGTAATGGCAAACGAGTCATACGCGTAGCTTCCTGCTGCGGCACCGATATTGTAGAGTTCCAACAACCCGTTAACCCGGATCGCGGTTCCTGATTTGCCGATGCCATCGCCCACGATGACCGAAACCTGATAATGCCCGTTGGGAATATCCACATAGAATTGCGTCCCATTCACGAGACAAAAATCCCGCTCCAAGGAGTTGCCATAAGCGCTCCCACGATCGCGCTCGTCTGCTTTGCTGGGGTCGCCCCAACCGTAGCCGGTCGCCGGGCCGTAAGCGGTCGTCTTGCGCACCTGCGTGTAGCCCGACGCCACCGGCCCCGGACCAAAGTCAAACTTCAGCGGCACCCCCGACGAGAGATATGGACCCGGCGCCGGTGTGGGTGGCGTGTAATAAACTGACGGCGAGGACAGGGAGTAGGTGTCCGGGTCACCTGTGGTCACGGTCGGCTGTCCCGCCGTGTAAGGGTCGGTGATTCCGGCCAAGGCGTTGGCCTGCGAATCGGGATACACCACGGTCGGATTCTCGGGAATTTCCGGCGCGCGCAGGTAAGGGTCTTCGTCGTAGGAGATCTGTGGGTTGTTGGGGTCCGTGGCGTAAACGGAAACGAGCGGCCCGGGTTCATTGGTGTGCGCCCGCGCAGAGAAGGTGATCCCGGCGACGACAGTCAGGACGACGATCAACTTTTGTGAGTTCGGAGTTTTCATGTTATTGCTTCGATTCTTTTTCGTTGCCCGTTTCCCCGGCTTGGCGGGTTTCGATTGATTCGGCATAAAGCAAAGTTTTCATGGCACAATTGGGATGAAGTAATCGTATGCTTTGAGGCAAAATTATCATGCTTCCGCCTTTGGTCTATTCGCCAATTCGGGTGTCGCCATTTCTGGGTAGGGAATTTCCCTATGCCAGCCGTTGCCTGGAAAGCGGCGCGGCGCAGGTCCTTCGTTTCCAGCGCGTGGAATCAGATGCATCGGCGGAAAGTTCTGCTTTCTGCTTGCGTCAACGCCATGAGCCGCTCACAAAAGGGAAAAGCATGACGTTACGAACAAAGCAAACCGCTTCACGCGCGTCGCTGTTTCTCGCGAACCTTCTCCTCGTCGTCGCGCACAGTGCCCTCACCGCGGAGATAAACGGCGGAGACCAGTGGCAATCGCTCTTCAACGGAAAAGATTTGAGCGGCTGGCAAGTCGTCAATGGCGGCGAGTTTTCCGTCACGAACGGTTTGCTCCATCTGGAAAAAGGCGCGGGCTGGCTGCGCACGGAGCGCGAGTTCACGAATTTTATTTTCGAAGCCGGGTGGCGCGGACTGGAAACAAACTACAACAGCGGTTTCTTCGTTCGCGCGGGACTCGCGGGAAAACCGTTTCCCGACGGCGGCTGGCAGGTGAACACGAAACAGAGCGCCATCGGCCAGTTGATTCACGGCAAAGACTCAGTTGTGCAATCCAAGACAGCCGCAAAGCCCGCCGGCGAATGGTGCAAGTTCCGCCTCGAAGCGCGCG
The DNA here is from genome assembly GCA_004297495.1 of Verrucomicrobiota bacterium. Taxonomy (GTDB): domain Bacteria; phylum Verrucomicrobiota; class Verrucomicrobiia; order Limisphaerales; family JADLHS01; genus SCTL01. Next base: position 6,909 of record SCTL01000654.1, on the reverse strand, counting down.
GTAAAATGCTGACGCTGTTTGTGGACGATGCAGAAGTCTGGAAACAGGAGATTGATTCCGAGCACGGTTTCATCGGTCTGCAGGCCGAAGGGCGGAAAATGGATTTTCGCAATCTGCGCGTGCGCGAGTTGCCGTCGCCTCCTCGTGCGACCGAGTGATTGACGCAGGCCGAGCAGTGCCAGACTTGTTCGATCAGTTCCGTTGTCGTGTAAATCCATTTGAGAACCCTCCCGGCGTGCGTAAGATGTGCGCCGCATGATTTCACCGACGCTGGACGAATTTCTGAAGCTGGCGGGACAGGGCAACCTGATCCCCGTCACCACGCGCATTCTCGCCGACATCGAAACGCCGCTCTCGGCGTATCGCAAAATCCGCGGGCAAGGCGAATCGTTTTTGTTCGAGTCCGTCGAAGGTGGCGAACATCTCGGGCGCTATTCTTTTGTCGGCTGCAATCCGCGCGCGGTCATCAAGCAGACGGGCAATCGTGTGGACGTGATTGAAAGTGGCAAGGTCGTCGAAAAGTTCGGCGTCCCCGCTCCCGGCAAAGAGCCTTGCGAGAATTGCGTCAAGGACGGCCTCGAAGTCGTCGAGCGCGTGATGGAAAAATATCGCCCCGTCACGCTGCCGGGACTACCTCGCTTCACCGGCGGAGCGGTCGGCTTCATCGGCTACGAATTTATCCACGACGTCGAACCCGTCGTCCCGCGCCCCACGCACGACGAACTCGGCACGCCCACGATGTATTTCATCATCGCGGATCAGTTGCTCGTGTTCGACCGCGTGGCGCAAACCATCACCGTGCTGGTCAACGCCGCGATTGACGAAGCCGCCAGCCCCGCCGACGCCTACGAAAGCGCCGTGGAAGAAATCGAGCGCCTGCTCTCGTTGCTCGAACAACCCAGCGAACATCATCCTGTCAGCGTGCCGGGCGAAGTGCCGTCGCTCCCATTTACTTCCAACGTCGCCAAGGAGAAATTCCTAACCAACGTCGCCGCGTCCAAGAAGTTCATCACCGCCGGCGACATCATTCAAGTCGTCGGCTCGCAACGCTTCAGCGTCGAGACCAAGTCGTCGCCCGTGGACGTTTACCGCGCCGCGCGCTCGGTGAATCCTTCGCCCTACATGTTTTTGCTCGAACTGGACGGCTTTTCGCTCGTCGGCGCGTCGCCGGAAATCCACGTGCGCTGCGAAGACCACAAGGTGGAGATTCGCCCCATTGCTGGCACGCGCCGTCGCGGCAAAACGACGGACGAGGACGCCGCGTTGGAAAAGGAACTCCTCGCCGATCCGAAGGAACGCGCCGAACACGTCATGCTCGTGGACCTCGCGCGCAACGACATCGGGCGCGTGTGCGATTTCGGCAGCGTGCAGGTCCGCGACCTGATGATCATCGAGCGTTACAGTCACGTGATGCACATCGTGTCGAGCGTGGAAGGCAAGTTGTCCGCCGACAAAACCAATTACGACCTGATGCGCGCGACGTTTCCGGCGGGCACGGTGAGCGGCGCGCCGAAGATTCGCGCGATGCAGATCATTTTCGAACTCGAAGGCACGACGCGCGGGCCGTATGCCGGTTGCGTGGGCTACTTCAGCTTCAACGGCAATCTGGACACCTGCATTACCATCCGCACCGCGCTGCTCAAGGACGGCAAAGCCTACGTGCAAGCCGGCGGCGGCTGGGTGAACGACTCCGAACCGGAGGCGGAATTTCAGGAAACGGTGAACAAGAGCAAAGCCATGCTCAAAGCCGTGGCGCTGGCGGAGACGTTTGCAAAAATGTAAAGCGGGCATCATCTAACACTTCCGTTGCTTCGTCATCCGGCGTCGTGTCCTTGACTGACCAGTTGTTAACATCCTTCCTTTCTTCGTCCCTTGATTTTCCGGCGCGCGGGCGGAGATTCGTCTTGTCCAATGCGGCGGCCCTGTCGCCGCCGCGTTTCGCTTCGAACCATTCAAACAAGTTTGCGCTTATGAAATTGAAAACCGTCCGACTCCCCAAAAGCCGCCGGCATCAGCCGATGTCGGCGCGCTTCGCTCACAACGGTCACCTGAACCTGTCCCGTCTGCCGCATCGCCTGCTCATTGACGGCGAGTGGCGGGATTCCGTTTCGGGCAGCACTTTTGAAACGCTCAATCCCGCCACCGGCGAAACGCTCGCGCGCGTGGCCGAAGGCGATCGTGAAGACATCAATCGCGCCGTGGCCGCCGCGCGTCGCGCGTTCGAGCGCGGCCCGTGGCGTCGCCTGACGCCCTCCGAACGCGGCCGGCTGCTCTGGAAACTCGCCGACCTGCTCGAAGAACACACCGATCAATTCGCCGAGATCGAATCGCTCGACAACGGCAAGCCCCGCGCCGTCGCGTGCGTGGCCGACGTGCCGCTGGCGGTGGATTTGTTCCGTTACATGGCCGGCTGGGCCACGAAGATTGAGGGCAACACCATCCCGATTTCCGTTTCCGGCGCGGACTTTTTCGCCTACACGCGGCGCGAACCCGTCGGCGTCGTCGGGCAGATCATTCCGTGGAATTTCCCGTTGCTGATGGCGGCGTGGAAACTCGGCCCGGCGCTGGCCACGGGTTGCACCGTCGTGCTGAAACCCGCCGAGCAAACGCCGCTCTCCGCGTTGCGCCTCGGCGAACTGATTCTCAAGGCCGGCTTCCCGCCCGGCGTGGTGAACATTGTGACCGGCTACGGCGAAACCGCCGGGGCGGCGCTCGCGCAGCACCCGGACGTGGACAAGGTGGCCTTCACCGGTTCGACCGAAGTCGGGAAACTCATCGCGCGAGCGGCGACGGGCAACTTGAAAAAAGTTTCGCTCGAACTCGGCGGCAAGTCGCCGAACATCGTGCTCGAAGACGCGGACACCGACACGGCGATTGCGGGCGCGGCCAACGCGGTCTTTTTCAATCACGGCCAATGCTGTTGCGCCGGCTCGCGGCTTTACGTGCATAAAAAGAAATTCGATCAGGTGGTGGACGGTGTCGCCGCCGCCGCGAAGAAAATCAAACTCGGCCCGGGCCTGTCCGCCGACACGGAGATGGGCCCGCTCGTTTCCGAGGAGCAACTTGAGCGCGTGATGAACTATCTCGACCTCGGCAGTCGCGAGGGCGCGCGCGCCATCGCGGGCGGTCATCGCAAAGGCAATCGCGGTTACTTCGTCGAACCAACCGTGCTCGTGAACGCGAAACCCGGCATGAAGGTGATGGAGGAGGAAATCTTCGGCCCGGTCGTGTGCGCGATTCCGTTCACCGACGTCGAGGAAGTCATTCCCGCCGCCAACAAAAACATCTACGGCCTCGCGGCGGCGGTGTGGACGCGCGACATCAGCAAGGCGCATCGCATCGCGCACGAGTTGAAGGCTGGCACGGTCTGGATCAACTGCTACAACGTGTTCGATGCCGCATTGCCTTTCGGCGGCTACAAGCAATCCGGCTGGGGCCGCGAGATGGGCCACGACGTGCTGGAAATGTACACCGAGACGAAGGCGGTCTGCGCGCGGCTGTGACGCGCGGTTTCTGAATCAAACCCTCTCCCCGGAATCCGGCGAGAGGGTTTTTGAATATTCCCCGGCCACAAGAGAACCCCAGTTTCCACGCCACTTCCCACGAACGATTGCGGATTGGAAGCCGGCGGCGGTTTGGCTACGCTCGCGCGACGAATCCGTGAGGGAAACGCAAAATCAGTCCACGCCCGCCGCCGCCGCAAACCGGCGCGGTCTGGATTTGCTGCTGGCGGCGGCGTTGCTGCTGGCGACCGTGCTCGCCTACTGGCCGGTGACGCACGCGGACTTCCTCAATTACGACGACACCGACTACGTGACCGCCAATGCCCGGGTGCAGAACGGATTGACCGGGAAAAATCTCGCGTGGGCGTTCACCACGCGGCACGCGAGCAACTGGCATCCGCTCACCTGGCTCTCGCACATGCTGGACGTGGAATGGTTCGGCCAAAGCCCGCGCGGTCCGCACTGCGTCAATCTGCTGCTGCACGCCGCGAACGCGGGCCTGTTGTTCGTGCTGTCGCGCCAACTCACTGGACGACGCTGGCGAAGCCTCCTCGTCGCCGCGCTCTTTGCGCTGCATCCGGCGCACGTCGAGTCCGTGGCGTGGATTGCGGAGCGCAAGGATGTGCTCAGTTTGTTTTTTGGGTTGCTCGCGTTGCTGGCGTATGTGAACTGGGTGAAGGGGCGAACCTTCAACCTGCAACCTGCAACCTTCAACGTTCAACGCTCACAGTGCTGGTACGGTTGGGCGCTGTTGAGCTTCGCGCTTGGACTGATGAGCAAACCCATGCTCGTCACGCTGCCATTCGTGATGCTGTTGTTGGACTATTGGCCGCTCCAACGCTTCAAACTCTCAGCTCTCAACTCTCAACTCTCAACTTTCCGCCTGCTGCTTCGGGAAAAAATCCCGTTTTTCATTTTCGCCTTCGCCTCCTGCCTGCTCACCACTTGGGCGCAGGCGAAGGCGATTCAATCGCTCGAACATCTTCCACTCCTCGCGCGTGTGGCGAACGCCGGCGTGGCGTATCTGCGGTATCTCGGAAAAACTTTTTGGCCCGTGGACCTGGCACTGCCGTATCTGCATCCGGGATTCTGGCCGCCGGAGCAAATCGCGCTCATGGCCGTCGCGCTGGCGGCGATTTGTTTTCTGGCGGCGGCCACCGCGCGCACACGGCCGTATTTCCTCACCGGCTGGCTTTGGTATCTCGGCACGCTCGTCCCCGTCATCGGCCTCGTGCAAGTGGGCGTGCAGGCGATGGCGGATCGTTACACATACCTGCCGTTGATCGGCGTGTTCATCGCGGTCGTGTGGAGTCTGGGCCAATGGATTGAGTCGCGCCCGAAGCTGCAGTGGCCCGCCTCGCTCGCGTGCGTGGCAATTCTCGGCGCGTGCGGCGTGCTCACGCATCGGCAGGCGGAATTCTGGCACGATAGCGAAACGTTGTTCAAACATTCCGCTGCCGTGACGAAGGATAATTTCATCGCGCTCGGCAACGTGGGCGGGGCGTTGTTCGAGCGCGGACAACTGGACGCAGCGATGGATTTTTATCAGCAGTCATACCGGGCGAACCCGCGCTATCCCGAGGCGCTGAACAGCATCGGCGCGGTGCTGGCATCGCGCGGCGACACGAATGCGCTCGAGTGGTTTCAACGCACGCTGGAACTGCAGCCGACCCATCCCGAGGCGTTGTTCAATCTCGGCAACGCCTACGCGCGCAAGGGTGACTTTCAACAGGCGTCGTCTTTTTTCCACGCAGCTTTGCAACAGCGGCCCGACAATTTCGAGGCGCGGAACAACCTCGGAAACAACCTGATCAAGCTGGGCAAGATTGACGAAGCCATCGCCGAATATCGCCGGGCGCTGGACTATAAGCCCGGCGCGCCGTTGATTCTCAAAAATCTCGGCGAAGCGCTCGCCGCCAGAGGCCGGCTCGACGAAGCGATTGCCAATTATCGCGCGGCCCTGGCGCGCACGAACGACGCGGGCACGCATTATTCGCTGGGCCTGACGCTCGCCGTGCAGGGCAAGTGGAACGAAGCCATCGATCAATACAGCGCCGCACTCGCGCTTGCGCCCACCAACGCCGAGGCGCACTACAACCTCGGATACGCGCTGTTGCTGCGCGAAAAGCCGGACGACGCGGCGCGCCACTTGCGCGAAGCGGTGCGACTGCGCCCGGAGTTTGCGCTGGCGGAATTCAACCTCGCGTGCGCGCTGGAAAAACTGAATCAGCGCGCTGAGGCCATCGAACATCTGCGCGCGGCGTTGCGGATCAAAGCGGACTACGCCGAGGCCCGGCAGAAACTCGACGCGTTGACCGGCGGACGGAACTGATTTCCCAGCGCGCACGCCCGGGCTGTGCGGATGGAAGTTTTGCAACTGCCCGGTATCATTCAACCTAAACGGTCTCACGGGCGCGAATCAGCTCGTGCTGAATTGCCGTTGCGCGGGCGGTGGCTTCAGCTAAGTTGCCGGTGGAGCGAGGATTTATGAAACGACGGGCCAGTAGTCTGATTGCCGCGCTTTTCTGGGGAACGCTCTCCTCGGCTCTGGCCGCGCAGGTCGGTCTCATCAAAATTGACGGCGCCATCGGCCCGGCCACGGCCAGTTACATCGCGCGCGCCATCGGCGCGGCCAGCCAGCGGGGCGACGCCTGCCTCATCATCCAGCTCGACACGCCCGGCGGCTTGCTGGAATCCACGAAGGAAATCACCCGCTCGTTTTACGACTCGAAAATTCCCGTCGTCGTTTACGTTTCGCCCACGCACGCGAGCGCCGGCAGCGCGGGCGTGTTTATCACGATGGCCGCCGACATCGCGGCCATGGCGCCGCACACGACCATCGGCGCGGCGCATCCAGTTTCCATTGGTCCAACCGGAGTCGAGAAAACCGACGACGTGATGAAAAAGAAAATGGAGAACTACGCGTCCAGCTTCATTGAGTCCATCGCGGACAAGCGGCATCGCAACGTGGAATGGGCCAAGTCAGCCGTCATTGATAGCGAGGCCACCACCGGCGAAAAGGCGCTCGAACTTAATGTCATTGATCTCATCGCGGACGATTTGCCGGACCTACTCCGGCAGATTGACGGACGAAAAATCCACGGCGTCGCGCTCCAGACCAAAGGCGCATCAGTCGAAGAGATTCGCATGAACGCCTGGGAAAAATTCTCGCAAATGTTCCTGCGGCCCGAAGTGATGTTCGTCCTGATGCTGTTTGTCATGTATGGCATCGTCGGCGAATTGACCACGCCGGGAGCGATTCTGCCCGGCGTGGTCGGCGCGATTTCTTTGATCCTCGTGCTGTACATGTCCACGATCCTGCCGGTGAATGTCGCCGGCCTCGCGCTCGTCGCGCTGGCGATCATTCTATTCATCGTGGACATCTACGCACCGACACACGGCGTGC
>SCTL01000653.1 GCA_004297495.1 Verrucomicrobiota bacterium | reverse complement strand
GGCGACGTCTTGAGCACCTTGAAACTCTCCTTCTTGTCCCGAATGTAATTGAAGAGAATACCGCGTTCGAGACTGGCCTCGCGGAGTGCGTCCATGAAATCCCGACGGTTGGAAACGGGCTGGTGATTCACTGACGTGATGATGTCGCCGGCTTTGAGGCCATGTTTGGCGGCGATGCTGTTGGTCGTGACGGCAGTGACAAATACGCCCTCGCCGCCTGCCGCACGTTGATTCGCGGTGAGGCTGCGGACGGAAAGCCCGAGTTCGAGCGCCGGTGAAAAGGCGCGCGCGGGCGCGTCGTTGCGGGCAAGCGTGGCGGTTTCGTCCACCCATTCGGCGGGCTTGATATTGACTTTGAGATTCCGTCCGTCCCGCGCGACTTCGAGCGTGATCGGCACGCCAAGTTTCCGCGGCCGGATTTCATTGCGCAGTTCCTGCGGCGTGGTGACGCGATGACCTTCCACCGCGATGATGACGTCGTTGGTGTGCAGTTCGGACTTCGAAGCCGGGCCGCCCGGCACGATGTCGTTGACGATGACGCCGTCCACAACGCCTTTGATCCGGGCCCGAGCATTGAGGTCGTCGCGCAAAGCGCGGATGGTCACGCCGAGCCAGGCGCGGGTGAATTTTCCGTCGGCGATGAGTTGTTCGGAAACCTCGCGGACGAGCGTGCCGGGAATGGCGAAGCCGATGCCGGTGCGCAGGCCGCGGATGAGCGTGTTGATGCCGATGACTTCGCCGTCAATGTTCACGAGCGGGCCGCCGCTGTTGCCGGGATTGATATTCGCGTCGGTCTGGATGAAATCCTGGTCGAGGATCGTGCCGCCGGCGTAATCGGGCACAACGTCGGTGCGGCCCTTGGCGCTGACGTGGCCGAACGTGACGCTGTAATCCAGTCCAAACGGCGCGCCAACTGCGATGGCAAATTCTCCGACGCGCGTCTTGGCGGTGTCGGCAAACTTCGCGATGGGCAGACGGCGCGCGTCAATTTTCAACACGGCAACATCGGAGCGTGGATCCACGCCGCGAACCGTGGCTTTGAACGTGCGCCCGTCCTTCAAACGGACTTCGATGGACTCGGCGTTGTCCACGACGTGGCCGTTGGTGACGATGTAGCCGTCCTCGCGCACGATGACACCCGAGCCCTGGCCGACGGAGTATTCCTCCGGGTCCTGAAAACGGCGGCGATTGCGGCGGCGGTTTTCGCGCGGCGAATTTTCGTCCGGGTTTTCGGAATCACTGATCGTGCGGTCCGGTTTTTCTTTCACGGTGATGACGACGACGGCGGGAGAAACTCTCTCGGCGACTTCCACGAACGCCTGATTGAGCTGGCGGGCGAGATCGAGGCTGGGCGAGGCGAGTTGCGTGCGCGCCGGGAGGACCAGCAGCGCGAGCAGACAGACCGGCACGGGCAAAAACTTGAGCCACTTCATTGCGGACAGGATAGCGCGGGGGAAGGGAATTTCAAACATTCAACATTCAACGCTCAACGCCGAAGTCGGTCTTCGATGTTGAGCGTTGAAT
>SCTL01000652.1 GCA_004297495.1 Verrucomicrobiota bacterium | reverse complement strand
GATTTACGCGGGCACGAAGTTCGAGAACGTGCGGCTCGAATTCAAGGACGGCAGGATCGTGAAAGCCACGAGCAACAACACGAAGCGGTTGAACGAGATTCTCGACACCGATGCCGGCGCGCGTTACGTGGGCGAGTTTTCGCTCGGCTTCAATCCCTACATCCAGCAGCCGATGTGCGACATCCTGTTCGACGAAAAGATCGCCGGCTCGCTGCACTTCACGCCGGGGCAGGCCTACGAGATTTGCGACAACGGCAATCGCAGCGCGGTGCATTGGGACATGGTGCTCATCCAGCGCAAGGAATGGGGCGGTGGCGAAGTGTGGTTCGACGGCGAACTCATCCGCAAGGACGGGCTGTTCCTGCCGAAGGATTTGAAGCCGCTGAATCCGGAGAAGTTGAAGTAAAGAGACACGAGGGCCAACTAGCTACCGCTCTTATCGCTGGAGAAGTTGCCGGCGAAACCTTGAGTGTGCGGTCAATACGAGAACGACACCCAAAGGGCCTCCGATCAAGTCGCAGATCATACAAAAAAAGAAGCCGCGGATTGAAGTGCCACCCTGAATCAGCACCAAGAAATCAAATGCTGTCAATGCGAAGAACGAAGCGGCGCAACCCCTGAACCATTTAGTGCGTTGATTGTCCGCCGAGATTAGCACGTACGCCGTGATAGACCCTGGCATGAGTGCGGTCAGAACAGGCAACGGCCAGTATTTCATGGCGGTCTTAAAAGATTCACCGCCAGATTGAAATAAAAAGCTCTCGATGGTGGGCTGAATCAAATAACCAAGTGCCGTAATAATGACAGTTGAAGCAAACAAAAAAACGCGCTCAGGCGTGTTTAACTCTGACGATGCCGCCACTGCGGGATAAAAGTCTTTGAACGGCTTCGTCCGCATCAGGCTGAGCCTCAGCATCACCAACATGGTAAAGCCAGAGAGAGCCGTGAACGAAAAGGACGGCGTGAAATCCATGGCATGAGTTTGTTTTAGGAGGGAGTTTTTTTCAATCCATTTTGAACTCGCAGGACTTTTGGTGTTTTCGATTGTTCCTTGGCCGGGCAGTGGGACATACTTCAATGGCAACGCTCAGTCCAAAGTTCTGACTGCGGCTATGGCAAAAACAGTTCTCAACTTTTTCGTCAACCTGGGAGTGATCCTTGGCGCCATCAAAGTCTTGTGCGAAATGTGCGAACTTTGGTGGGGTAAAGAAGGAGAGGAGACTTTGCGTTCTTCCGTTGAGAATTTCTGGGTGCGAACTGCCGATGCACTACCAGAGTCGATTATACTAAAACCGCTTGGTGTGCTTTCGTCATTTTACGATCATTTGTTCGGCCCGAGGCCGTTTTCCAAGAAGGCATTTTGGAGGACTTCAGTAATTGTCTGCTTGTTGCTCGTAATCAGCTTGTCCATCGCAGGAGTATTTTGTGGGAAGCCGTTTGGTATGAGCACCGGGCCGTGGGAAACGTACAAGCTTGAGCAAAGTTTTCTTAAAGAAGTCGCCAAAGATTCAAATTATGAAAAGCCTGAGACAGCAGCGTTTCACATCCATGAGAATGCTTCGGATTTGTCAAAGCTAGAGGGTTTGCCGTACGAGATCATCTATACTGTCTTCTTCGTGCTTTTTGTCGTCCTGAGCACGGCAGTTCTAAATTCAGTCTGTTTGGCGATCAGCCGACTTATTCTTCGAGAAATGCTCGGCGCAAAGTCGCCATTTTCTTTGGTCCTGATGTTCGCTGTAAACGTGATCGTAATCGGCGCCCTGTTGATCATCGACAGTATTGTTCTGTTCGTCGGATTGAATTTTGCTTTTTGGCCGTACGTCCCGTTGCTTTTTGCACTATCCAAACTTCACATGTTAGCTGGTGCTGGTGTCGTCATGCTCGCAACGTGGGCTGCCTGGTTTGTTACCGACCCTTGGTTCAAAGTTGTAATCGTTCTGTCACTATTGCCGTCAGCCGCCTTGGGTTTCGTGCTGGGAGGATGCGCTCTAGGTTTTCCCTTCCGCAAAATTGTAAAGTTGTGCGCCACAAAATTCCTGGAACGCGGATTACAGAGTGAAAAGGGACTCTTTTCTTACTTCGGCATGTCAGCGTTCCTGATTAGCACGATCATTGCGGGCCTGGTAAGACTCTTGAGCACATCAAGTCACTGAGGTGAAAGGGTTGCCTCTTTCTCTTTCACATCAAACCTGCCGTCAGTGTTCCTTGCTAGACCGGACAGATGCATGGACTTTGAGATTTGAAGTTTGAGATTCGGTTTGTATCGTCCCGCCGATGGCCGCGCCGCAAACTTCAACCGCACAATCACCACTCACGCAGCCGGTGACTTCGGTTTGGGGCGTCGGTGACGAGCGCGCGAAACAACTGGCGCGGCTCGATATTCACACGGTTGAAGATTTGTTGCTCCACAAGCCACGGCGTTACGAAGATCGCCGGAAGTTTCTCGCCATTGCCGATCTCCAGTTGAAGGAAGCCGCCACCGTGCGCGGCAAAGTCGTCGCCGCCGGAATGAAGTCGTGGAAGAAGGGCGCGCGCGGCTTGTTCGAGTGCATCCTCGATGACGGCACGGCGCGGCTGCATTTGCGCTGGTGGCAGGCTTACGAATGGATGGAGGAATACTACGCGGTCGGCCGCGAGTTCCTCGTCTTCGGCAAACCGGAATCGCTCCGCCCGCGCACGATGGATCATCCCGAGACCGAACCCATCGAGCCAGGCGAGGATGAATTCATCCACGTCAACCGGCTCGTGCCGATTCATCCGCTCACCGAGGGGCTCACGGCGCGCGTGATGCGCACGCTGATGTGGCGGGCGCTGGAGAAGTTCGTAGCGGCGTCTCGGCAGAGCGCCGCAAATATTCCGGAATGGAGAACTCTTGATGAAAGATTGGCGGCGCTCTGCCGAGACGCCGCCACGCTGCCGTCGCGCGCCAACGCGGTTCGCATGATTCATTTCCCGGAGGAATTGACCGACGTGGAACTCGCGCGACAACGTCTGGCGCTGGATGAATTTCTCGAACTGCAAATCCAAATCCAGCAACGCCGCAAAAATTTCGAGTCGAAATCCAAGGCGCTCCCTTGCGGCGGCGAGAACAACCGGCTGATCAAACCCTTTCTCGCACAGCTTGGTTTCAAACTCACCGGCGCCCAGACCAATGTGCTCCGCGAAATTCGTGCGGATATGGGCGGGGTTCATCCGATGCGGC
>SCTL01000651.1 GCA_004297495.1 Verrucomicrobiota bacterium | reverse complement strand
CGCAATCGGAGTTGCTGGAGGAACGCCGGGAAGTGATTCCCTGAAGCCTGTGCATTGCCCGGCGTTTGCCGCCTGCATTCACGCAGTCTAGTGTTAATGGCGCGAGTTTCTGTCCGTCCCCAGCCGCCCGCTGGTGAATAACTTTCCATTGACCAGAGGATTAACGGTGCTAAAACCGGATTATTCAGATGAGCTTCACGTTCCTAGTCAGAAGCAAATTGCTTGAAACCGTCCTGTACGGAACCGGCGCTCACCTGCCTCCCAGAAAGGAAAGCCATGAATGCAGTCCGTAAACCGTTACTATGTTCCCGTGCCGCCAGATCGTTGATGGCGATTTTGGTTGGCACGAGCCTCTCAATCCAAGCGGCACCGATTTTCGCACTCCCCAACGGGGCCGTACATCCGCCGGGATTCGTCGTGCTGATGCCTTCGCCGGGGGTGGCCTTGTTGCCGCCGGGAGGCGCGCTGGGGCCGTTGTTCTTCGGCGACGGTCTGGCCAGTCCCGACCTGCACCACTGGGAACTGGAACTCAATAATCCAAATCCGTTCGGCATGGGATTTAACGTTTCATTTGTCACACCCAGCGGAATCTTCGGCGGCGGCGTTGGCCTGCCGGCGGGAAGTTCGCTCTACTTCGACGTGATGTATGCGGATGCGCCGCCGGAAGTGGGAGCCTGGTCCATCACTGCGGTCGCCGCCGTCGGCATGCCCGGCCCCATATTCCTGGATACCGACGTGCTGGAATATCCGTTTCCAGTCGGCGCCGTGCCCGGCATTGGTGCCGCCATTCCCGGCGGCCCGCCCGGAGCGGTTTTTGGCGCCCCGTTTGGCGGGGCTCCGGTGGTGACGCTGACGATTGGTCCGGTGCCCGAGCCAACCACCGGTTGGTTGCTCGGCTTAGGCGCGCTCGGTGTCATCCACAGACTCCGGCGGCGCGATCCTCATTGAATTGCACGTGATCCGTTTGCAGGCCGTTCACCGAGGTGAACGGCCTGCTTGTTTTCAACCGCGCGCCGTCCGGTGTTTGTCCGCGCGGTGCGCGCCCAAGTTCTTCCGGATATTCCACACGGCGAACTGTGAGCCGACAGAAGTTTGCTCGCCTCCCCGCACCGCTTGGCTCACCATGTCTGTCGGATGAATAAATCGGAATTACGCAAAGCGCTGGCCGCCGCCGTGCAAGCCGCGCGCGCAGCGGGTGCGCTCATGCGCAAGAACCTGCGTGAGGTAAAGCGCGTGAATGCGCAGACCTCGCACGACATCAAGCTGGAGTTGGACGTGCGCTGCCAGAAACTGATCGAGAAGATGCTGCATCGCGCGTTTCCCGAAATCGCGCTGCTGGGCGAGGAAGGCGATTCGGGCGAGGCGAATGCAGAAGCGCGTTGGGTGGTGGACCCGATTGATGGCACGGTGAATTTCGCCTACGGCATTCCGCACGCGTGCGTTTCGATTGCGCTGCAAGTGCGGAGCGCGGAGCGCGGAGTGCGGAATGGGAAGTCACGCGGCAATGACTATTCGACCGTCCTCGGAGTCGTCTTCGACCCGTTCACGGACGAACTCTGGACGGCAATTCGCGGCGAACGGGCGCGGCTAAACGGGACGATCATCCAAGTCAGCCCGCGCAAGAAACTCAAAGAAGCCATCGTGTCCATCGGCTTCTCCAAAAGCCGCTACTCGACGGTGAGGACGCTGCCCTATTTCAACTGGCTCGTGCTGCGCGTGCGCAAGGTGCGCATGTTGGGCGCGGCGGCGCTCGGACTTTGTTACGTGGCCACGGGCCGGCTCGACGCCTACATCGAACGCGGCATCAATTTGTGGGACGTGGCGGCGGGCGGATTGATTATCGAATGTGCCGGCGGAAAATTCTGGTGCGAACCAATTCCCGGCAAAAGTAAGTTCCGGATGGTGGCGAGCAACGGTCACTTGCACAAACAACTGCCCGCGCCGCGTTGAATTCTCCATCGTCTTGTGGCTAACTAATGCCGTTATACATGATGTCGTTTCCCGAACGGAGTTCGTTTGTCTTCGCTCTGGCCTTGGCATTCACCGTCACCGCGGTCGCCGCGCCGGTGATTGATCCGATTCCCAACATCAATGTTCCGGCTGGCAAATCCATCCTCCTCCCGATCACGGCCACGTCACCGAACGGCCGGCGGCTCACCTACACGGCCACGAGTAGCACGAACCGCATCACGGTGGAGATCCACACGAACAATCCTTTCTGGCGGATGTCCGTGGCGCAGGTCGCGCCGACGAACGCGCCGGGGACGTACCTCACTCCGTTCCGCGGCACGTTCGCCACCGTCACCAATCTCGGCGACATGACGTTCATGCTGCTGCACGATCTCGCGCCGAAAACCGTGGATGTTTTTCAAGGCCTGACGATGGCGGGTTATTTCAGCACCAACACGATTTTCCATCGCGTGATTCCCGGGTTTGTGATTCAAGCGGGCGATCCGGCCACGAACGGTGCGGGCGGCCCGGTGTTTCGCTATGAGGACGAGTTGCAACCGCGCGCGCTTTTTTCCGGCAACGGCCAGCTCGCCATGGCGCATCCCGGCGTGCCGGCCAGCAAGGATAACAACGGCTCGCAGTTCTTCGTCACGTTCGGGTCGCAACGCTTTCTCGATCTCGGCTACACCCTTTTTGGCCAGCAGTTGCGCGGCTTCGACGTTGCGACCAACATCGTCAACACTCCGCGCAACGCAAATGACCGGCCTTACGCTGACGTCATTATCACGCGCGTCGGCATCGTCACGAACCTGACGGACACAGTCATCACG
>SCTL01000650.1 GCA_004297495.1 Verrucomicrobiota bacterium | reverse complement strand
GTTCGATGCTGGCCATCTCGGGCGACCAGATCAATCGGGCGGACTTGGACGAGTGGATTCGCGCGCGCGGCGTGACGGCGGAGTGGAAGAAAGTTGGTCAGTAACGAATCTTGTCCGCCTTGTCCGCCCATGCCTTGAAAGCTGTCAGCGCTTCGTCTCGCAGCAATCGTTTCATCGGAATCTTCCGCTTGGAAATCGGCAGCGCGACTTCGCGGTAAAGAAAGTCGTCGTCGAATTCGATGCGCGCGGCGTCTTTGCGGGTGTTGCCGTAATAGACCTTTTTGAAGCGCGCCCAGTAGATCGCGGAGAGACACATCGGGCACGGCTCGCAACTGGTGTAGAGTTCGCAGTCGTCGAGTTGAAAGGTGTTCAGTCGGCGGCAAGCGTCGCGGATGGCGGTGACTTCGGCGTGCGCCGTGGGATCGTTCGTGGAGGTGACTTGATTCCAGCCGCGCCCGACGATCTTGCCTTTGCGCACTACCACTGCGCCGAACGGTCCGCCGCAATTCGCCCGCATCTTCGCCATCGAGATGCGGATGGCTTCGCGCATGAATTTATCTTTCATTGAATAGTTCTCCCGCATCGTGCGCTTTCGATAAAAATTTTCCGCCAGCGAAGACGTTTGTGATCCGACCTTGCGACCATTTGCGCAGGCGATAATTCGTCGCGAAGGTGAAATCCGGCGCGGCTGTCCCCTGCCCGCCGACGACTTCGGCGCGGCGCACGTTGTCCATCATCCAGGCCGGAACGAGCGCGTGATAAGGATTCCGTTTCACTTCGCCGACGTGAAAACTCAGCGCCGCGAGCAAGTCCGCCAGATCGGCGGGCGTGATCTCGACCATCAAGTTCGGCGTGCTCATCTGCCCCCAGAATTCCGTCTCAACTGCGTAACACTCGAACTCGACCGGCATTCGCTTCAGCGCGTCCATGACCAGGTGATGCGTTCCAATGTGCGTGCTGTTCCAGTCGGCATCGTGCGGGAAAAGAATCGCGCGCGGCTGGTGTTCGGTCAGGAGCCGCACGATGACTGATACGCACTCTGACCAGTGCGCGGGATTTTCCGCGCGCGTCTTGGGATTGATTTTCTCCAACCCATTCGTGCCCGTGGCTGCGAGGCCGAAGCCCAGGTAATGACAAGCGTTCTCCAATTCTTCGAACCGTGCAGCCTGCCGCGTCGGATTGCTCCCCTGCGTGACGGCGACGTTGATGATGTTCATGCGCGACTCACGCATCAGGCGCAACGCCAGCCCGCCGATGATGCACTCGTCATCCGGATGCGGAGAAAAGATCAGCACACGCGGCGCGTCGAAGGCGAGATCAGGACGCGGCGCGGGCTTGTGTCCGCCGAGTGGAAGCTTCTTCGCCTCGCTGACGGCGCGGGCAAGGTCTTCGGTAAACTTGTGATAGGGCGTCATGATTTCAATTCCGCCAAACTCGCCGCCGCGATGGCCTGGCCATGACGTTTGTCTTTTTCGTCGGGAATGTGAAATGAAATCTGCTCGGCCAATTCGGGAAACTCGGTTCGCAATACCTTCTTCGCCCAATCCAAAATCACATCGCCGCCTTTGCCGGAAGTGACACGACCAAGAATCAAGACGTGTTTCAAATCGTAAAAGTCAGCGAAGTGCGCGAGCCCGTAGCCGAGATAGACGCCGATGGTTTCGTAAATCTTCCGCGCACGCGCATCGCCCTGTTTCATGAGCGACTGAACGAGCTTCAGCTTTTCCGGGAGCGGCAGATCGCTCGAAGCTTCGATGCCAGCGGGCACGAGCAGTCGTCCGACGGCTTGCTGCGAGAAATACTGCACACCGCAGCCGTAGTCACCGGACCATTCGTCGCGCGGCGCGGCGGGATTGTAATCCACAGGAACGAACGCAAGTTCGTTGAGCCACGAGGTGATATTGCCCTCGGCAGTCACGTAACCGCCGGCGGTGCTGGTGCCGAGCGAGATGCCGAGGACAGAATTCACGCCGAGCGACATGGAGGCGGCGAGCGCGGTGACTTCGCCATCGTTCACGACTTCAAAGGGAATGCCGTTCCATTGCTTGCGGATTTCAAGAAACAAATCTTTGACGCGTTTCTCGAAAACATCCGACGGCACGCCGCGAAAGAGCGAGGCGACTTTTACGCGATTGTTCACATACACGCCCGCCGCGCTGCCGCCGATGGCATCCACGCGCGGAAGATGCGCGGCCGCTTTCTTCAACGAATCCATGATGCCGTCGAAATGATATTGCGGGTCGGGTTGGAAGTAGGGATTCCATTCCGTCTCTTCGCTGAAAACAACTTTGCCATCAATCACAGCCGCAGCTTTGCGGTCGCTGCCACCGAGGTCGAAGCCGATGCGGCAGCCACCGAGATGACGGCCGAGCGGGGTAGTTTGCGAGCGTTCGGCGGGAATGTTTTTTGTCGCGACGACTTCAATGGGGTGGTCGTGAATGCGTTCGCCGACAATTTCGGAATCAAATTTTCCAGTGGCAGTATCGCGATAGTGCGTGGCCAGTTTTGCGCCCAGAAGCTCCGGCCCGTCGAAATAAATTTTCCATCCACCACGCGACCAGAGGAGGAATTTCACGAGGCGTTCGAGATAAAGCTCATTGGCCGCAGCTTCGGGCGAGTTTGCCGCGAAGACGGAAGTGTGAAAGTGATAGACCGAACCATCGGCCTGTTGGAGAGCGAAGCGGACCGGCTGTTCGCCGCCAGACTTCTTCACTCGCGCGCGAAAGTCGCGATTCACCAGCGCGGCGGGACGAAACGCGTCGTCGAGCGGCGGCGGTACTTGTGGCTTGGGCAAAGGCGGACTGGTCTGGCGCACGGGCGATGTATTAGGCGACGGCGATTGAAAGTTCAAGTTTCCAAAAAATGAGGCGGACTATTGCTCGACTTAAGTTGAAACAAAAACGGCGCAGCCTTGAGCAACAAAGGCGGAGTCGAATTCACGCAATTCATTAGGTTGGTTGCGTGATCAACGACGCAACCGACAGCAGCCCAGGGAAAGCGGTGACCGGTGTGTCACGCGCGCCCGCCTCGACACGGCGGGTTGGGGTATGGGCGGAATCGTGGCTGCGCCGGGAACAACGCAAAACAAACCAACAAAACATGAACACGCTGACGAAGAAAACGCTGGTAATCACCGCTGCTCTGCTGACCGCCGCTCTCGCAAACGCCGGTGACGCGAAGGAGAACTTCGAAAAAAGTTGCGCCAAGTGCCACGGCACGGACGGCAAAGGCCAGACCAAGATGGGCCAGAAGCTCGGCATCAAAGACCTCACCGACGCGAAGGTGCAGGAGGGTTTCAAAGATGAAGAGGCTTTCAAGGCCATCAAGGAAGGGCTGAAGGACAAGGAAGACAAGACCCTGATGAAGGCGGCGGAGGGTTTGTCCGATGACGAAATCAAGGCGCTCGTGAAGTACACGCGCGATTTCAAGAAGTGACCGTTTCCGTTTGGGCGGAAGGGCGCTCAAACGGCGTTCTGGGACTACGGGTAGAGCTCATCCGGCCGGCGTGTGTATGCCGCCGGCTGGATTCAAAAAAGCTCGCAGCGTAATCGCATTTATGAATCGTCCGAAAATGCCGCCGCAAGTATTCCGCCTGATCCTGCTGACCGTGGCGATCGTGGGGAGTTACGTCATCGCGCGGCAACTGCTCACGCCGCCGTCATTCCGGCAATATGGCTTTTACCGCGGTGAGGCGCTGGCGGAACACGCGTCGCACACGCCGGTGTTCGCCGGGCGCAAGGCGTGTCTCGAATGTCACGAGGACATTCAGAAAAAACTTTTCAAGGACGCGCACAAGACGATTGGCTGCGAAACCTGTCACGGCCCGTCCTCCGCCCACTGCGCCGACCCGGACAGCGCCGCGAAGAAACCGGACAAGAAGAACACCACCGCCTGTCTCCGCTGCCATGAAGCGAATCCCTCGCGGCCCGTCACGCAGAAGCAGATCAACGTGAAGAATCATTACTCCAGCCAGAAATGCGCGGAGTGCCACATGCCGCATCAACCGAACGAAGTGCCATGAAGAATACTTTCTCACGTCGCGGTTTGTTGACCACGCTCGGGGCGGCGGCCGCCGGCGTCCTGTCGTTCGCCGCCGCGCGCAAGGCCAAGGCTGCGATCAAAACCGTGTTCGTCCGCACCAACGCCCCGAAGGATTACAACCCATACGATCACAAATGGCTGATGTGTTTCGACGTGGACAAGTGCATCGGCTGCGGCCTGTGCGTGGACGCGTGCAAAAAAGAGAATCATGTTCCGGAAGGCCCGACTTATTTTCGGAACTGGATCGAGCGTTACATCATCAAGAAGCCGAAACCGGGCAGCGACGCGGCGCGTGGCGAGGTGATCGTGGATTCGCCGAACGGCGGAAGGGATGGTTTTCCGCCCACGACCATTCCGCGCGAGGAAATTCTCAAATCATTCTTTGTCCCGAAGCTTTGCAATCTCTGCGAACACTCGCCCTGCACGCAGGTGTGCCCCGTGGGTGCGACGTTTGATTCGCCGGATGGCGCAGTTCTCGTGGACCCGAATTACTGCATCGGCTGCGGCTTCTGCATCCAGGCGTGTCCTTACGGCTGCCGCTTCCTGAATCCAGAAACCAAGACCGCCGAGAAATGCACGCTCTGTTATCACCGCATCACGCGCGGACTGAAACCCGCGTGTGTGGAAATCTGCCCGACCGAGGCGCGCATCTTCGGTGATCTGAAACATCCGGTGGAGAATGATCCGATCCAGAATTTCATCCAGAAGAACAAAGTGAATTCGCTCAAGCCGCATCTCGGCACCGATCCGCGCGTGCTCTACGCCAACCTGGACAAGGAGGTCCGTTGATATGGCCCTCGATGTGACCAATGTCGTCGTGGAAGCCCTGCCCCGTTTCGAGGGCTACGTGTATCCCAACGAATCCGGCACGCACCCGCTCTGGGGATTTCTCATCGTGCTGTATCCCTACATCACGGGGCTCGTGGCCGGCGCGTTCATCATGGCGTCGCTCGTGCGCGTGTTCCGCGTGAAGCCCCTCGAACCGGTTTATCGGTTGTCCTTGTTGACGGCGCTGGCGTTCATGCTGTGCGCCACGTTGCCGCTGCTGTTTCACCTCGGCCATCCCGAGCGCTCATTTCAAATCATGATCACGCCGCATCTCACTTCGCCGATGGCGATCTTCGGCTTCGTGTATGCGTGGTATCTCATGGCGGTGCTGTTGCTGGAACTGTGGTTCGACTACCGCGAGGACTTCGTGGTGTGGTCGCAGAAAACCTCCGGCATTCCAGGAATCATCTATCGCGCGTTCACGCTAGGCGTGACGGACATTTCGGAAAAAGCCATCGCGCTCGACCTCAAGCTGGGCTGGATCATCTCCATCGTCGGCATTCCGTCCGCGTTTTTGCTGCATGGCTACGTGGGCTTTATCTTCGGCTCAATCAAAGCCAATCCGTGGTGGGGCAACGTCCTCATGCCAATCATTTTCATCCTGTCGGCAATGGTTTCGGGCATCGCGTTGTGCGTGTTCAACTACATGTTCCTGACCTGGGTGCGCCGCCGCAAACTCGACATGCGCTGTCTCGATGTCATGGGCATGTATCTGTTCTACGCGCTGGTCATTGATTTCACGGTCGAGGCGCTGGACTGGATTCATCGCGTGTATTCGGCGGAGGAAGGCTTCCATGTCATCGAATACATGGCGAAGGAAAAACTTTTCTACACGTTGAGCATCGGCCAGGTGTTGGTGGGAACATTGATTCCGCTGGTGCTGCTTGGCTCGCTCCAGATCATCCGCAAATACGTCTCCGACGCGGCCCGCAAGCGGATCTATTTCACCTGCGCCTCGTGCATTCTCGTCGGCGTGTTCGCGATGCGCTGGAACGTCGTGATGGGCGGACAATTTTTCTCGAAGAGCCTGCGCGGCGTGATGAGCTACAAGCTGGAATTCGCCGGCGCGGAAGGCTGGCTCATGGGCCTGGTTCTGCTCAGCCTGCCGTTCATCATTCTGACTGTGATGATCAAACTATTTTTATCCGAACGATTGCCCACCACCGGCCATGTCCCGCATCGCGTGGATGACGCGGTCAGCGAAATCTGATTCCGCCAGCTACGAGACCCTGAACTGGTGCGGCACAAAATGAAATCAACGTGAGCACCGAATCAAAAACGACGAAGTCCCTGCTGCTGCTCTCGGTGGTGTTTACCACGCTGGCGGCCGGGTTTCTCGCCAGTCCGTCGAGCCAGCCGGCGAAGCAGAACATTTCGCTCGTGGACACGAACTTTCTCGACAAGTCCACCTGGCGACGTTCCTACGCCGATCTCGTGAAGGCTAAAGAGGATTTGTCTGACTTCGATTGCTACGCCTGTCACGAGAAAAACAAACCGCCGCCGCTGCGCTACGATGCGGAGCAACATCTCATCGTGCCGAAGGAACATCCGGACATCGTGATGCATCACGGCAGTCACGAGCGCAACAACAACTGCTACAACTGCCACAACGAATCGAACCTCGAACTCTTCCAGACGCGCGACAAACACGAACTCAAGCTCGCCGACAGCGCGCCGCTCTGCGGCAGTTGCCACGGCCCGACCTATCGCGATTGGGAGGCGGGCATTCATGGGCGCACTAGTGGTTACTGGGATCGCTCGCTCGGCGCGATGGACCGCAAGCTTTGCGTGAACTGTCACAACCCGCACTCACCGAAATTCCCCGGCCGCAAACCCGCGCCCGGTCCGCATCCGCTGCGTGAAGTTGAAACGGCGCGCGGCACTCCGGGCCGCAGCGGCTCCGATTTGCACGCGGCGGTGAATGATCCGCTGGCGTCGTCTCCACAATCGCTGCGGCCCGGAGTGCCGCGCGCCGAAGCCCACTGATATGAGCGCGCCCAATCCTAATTCCCCCTGCTCCGGCTCGACGAACATGGATCGCCGCAGTTTCCTGCGCACGTCGGCAGTGCTCACGACGGGACTCGCCGCGCTGGCCGCGAGCTTGAAGCCGCTCATGGAGATGGAAGATTTCCCGACCGCCGAGCGGTTCATGCAGAAGTATTACAAGGAGATGACGCCGGCGGACATGGACAAGGTCCTCGCGCGCATCACGAACGAAGTCGAGAAACAATACGGCCTGCGCCCGCACGTGCGCGATTACAAGCCGATGGACGGCGTCGAGTTTGTTTATTGCCTGAACCTCACGCGCTGCATCGGCTGCCGCAAATGCGTTCACGCGTGCGTGGCGGAAAACAATCAGTCGCGCAATCCGGAGATTCAATACATCCGCGTGCTGAAAATGCCACATGGCTCGCTCGACATCGAGAAGGCCGAGCACAATTACGATCCCGCGCAAGTGCCCGAGAAAGGTTTCTTCTACATGCCGGTGCAATGCCAGCAATGCAAGAACCCGCCGTGCGTGAAGGTTTGCCCCGTTCACGCGACTTGGCAGGAGTCGGACGGCATCACCGTCATTGATTACGATTGGTGCATCGGTTGTCGCTATTGCGAAGCCGCGTGTCCCTACTGGGCGCGGCGATTCAATTTCACCAAGCCGGAGATTCCCAAGGAGCGGCTCAACCCCGAGATGTCGTATCTCGGCAATCGCCCGCGTCGTCAGGGCGTGATGGAGAAATGTCACTTCTGCATCCAACGCACGCGGCAGGGAAAATATCCCGCATGTCTCGAAGTCTGTCCCGCCGGCGCGCGGAAGTTTGGCAACATCCTCGATCCAAACAGCGAAGTCTCGCAAATCCTGCGGACGAAGCGCGTGTTCATCCAGCTCAAGGAGGAGATCGGAACGTCTCCGCGGTTCTTCTACTACTTCGACGTATGATCCAAGCGACGAAAAATTATTTCCGCTTCCTCTGGCGCTGCGCGCGCATCGCGTTCGTCGGCGACTGGCGTTACTACACTTGGATGGGCGCGCTCAGTGTGCTGTGTCTGCTCGGACTGAACGCGTATTGCAAACAATTCGCCCACGGCCTCATCACCACTGGCATGAGCGACGAAGTTTCGTGGGGCGTCTATATCGCGAACTTCACCTTCCTCGTCGGCGTGGCGGCGGCGGCGGTGATGATGGTCATCCCGGTTTACATCTACGACAACGAGGAGCTTCACGACCTCGTCATCTTCGGTGAACTCCTCGCCGTCGCGGCGATCATCATGTGCCTGCTGTTCGTGACCGTGGACTTGGGCCGGCCTGATCGCTTCTGGCATCTGATTCCCGGCATTGGGCAATTCAACTTCCCGGCTTCGATGTTGAGTTGGGACGTCATCGTGCTCAACGGCTACCTGGTGCTCAACATCCACATCTGCGGCTATCTGCTCTACTGCCGCTACCAAAAGAAAATGCCGGCGAAATGGTTTTACGTTCCCTTCGTGTTCATCGCCATCTTCTGGGCCATCTCGATTCACACGGTCACCGCATTCCTTTATGTCGGACTAGGCGGGCGGCCGTTCTGGAATTCCTCCATCGTCGGCCCGCGCTTCCTCGCCTCAGCCTTCACGGCCGGACCGGCGCTGATCATTCTGGCGATTCAAGTGGTTCGCCGCGTGACGGCCATCGTTCCTACTGGCGATAACGCTCAGCTTCCCAGCGTGGGCACGAAAACCAAAGCTGCTTCTTCACGGGCTGCAACAATGGCTGACCTCGATCTCCTCGCTAGTTTTTTGCCTGAACTGAAATCCGTTTCCGCCGAGTTGAAGCGAGAAATTCTTCCGACCCTCACCGTTCTCGAGGTCGAGCCGGGAACAGTTCTACTGCGGCAGGGTGAGACCGAAAAACACGCCTTCTTCGTTTTGAAAGGCCGCGTCGTCGTCGAGCGCGAAGAAAGCGGCCGTCACCGCATCACGCGCAGCGCGCGCCCGGGCGAACAGTTTGGCGAAGTCTCCGCGCTCGCTGGCACGCCGCGCATGGCCACTGCCATCGCCGAGGAAGCAACACAAGTCTTGCGCGTGCCGGCGGAGGCATTGCGCAAGCTCATGAAAAGTCCCGCGATGGACAAGCTCGTCCACGCGCGCATGTCCGAGCGCCTGATGATCACCGACCGTGCTCTGATGATTCTGCGCGGCATCGTGCAAGTCTCGATGCTCATCAACGTCTTCCTGCTCGTGTGCGAAGTCTTCAAGGAATTTTACTCCGCCAACCTGCACAGCGTTTCCGCCAAATACCTTTTCGTCGGCTTGCACGGCCATCACGCGCTCGTGCCGTGGATCTGGACAGCCATCGCGCTCAATCTCACCGCGATGGTCTTGCTGCTCCTGCCCGTGAGCCGCAGTTTGAAATGGCTGAACCTGACTTGCGTGTTGGCCATCGTCGGCATCTGGATCGAGAAAGGCATGGGTCTGGTGATTCCCGGATTCATTCCCACGCCGCTCGGCGCAGTTGTTGAATATTCTCCGTCGCTGAATGAAACGTTGGTCTGTCTCGGCATTTGGGCATTCGGGCTGTTGTGCTATACGATTTTCCTGCGCATGGCCGTACCGATTCTTCAAGGCCGCCTCACGAAAGCGAACGAGGGCTTGTCCGAAGAGCAAATCAGCGCGACGCTCGCCGTTGCCACTGCGAAAGCCTGATCATGCCCACGCAACTCACAGCCGAAGACGCCCGCCAATCGCTCAACGCCCACGTGGCCGCGAAGGGCGCGGAGGTTTTCGACAAGTACGGCCCGCACATCGGCTGGAAGGAATTGCAACAGATTCTTAAGGACGACGACTGCGTGCGCTATCCGTGCGAAATCGTTTTCGATTCCACCCGCCTGCAACCCGGCGAACTCGCCAATCCCGTCCCGAAAGGCGCGCAACCCGGCGACGGCTTCACCATGTTCGTGCATCCGCTCTTCATGACGCAGCTCGCGCAAGTGCCGGCGGTCGTGCTCTACCAACTCGTGCTCGTGAATTACGGAGTATTCGCCTCGGCCGATGACGCGGAGACCTACGGTGCCGCCGCGCTGGGCTTGAGCAAGGATGAATACTACGCGCGCCTCTGCTCGCTGGCCGACGAACTGGCGAGTTGTGGCTGCGCCTGAAGCGATCTCAATCCGCCAGCTGGCTGCGCACCAATTCGCACATCTTCAATGTGAGTGGGTCTTTCAACCCGTAATAGACGCACTGACCATTCTTCTCGCGAGTCAGGATTCCAGCGGCGGCCAACAGCGAGAGGTGCTTGGAAACATTGGCCTGCGTCGCGCCGACGGCGGTCACGACCTCGTTTACGGAACGCGGTTTTTGACACAGGGCCTGCAAGATGCGCAGCCGCATCGGCTCGCCGAGCAGCCGGAAATGTTGGGCGATCTGCTCCAGCTCACCGTGCGTCATGTTCCGCTTGGAAATTCTCTTTGACATATCACTGTATGGTTATATGATTATGCCGTGAATGGCCCTTTGTCCAGTCCCAAAACGCCGGAAGTTCGCGACCGGCTCAACTCCTGAATCCACCATGAAAATGCACATGCTCATCCGCCGCTTCGCCGGCGCGTTCGTCCTCGCCAGCCTGCTGCTCGCGCACTATCACAGCCCGTACTGGCTCTGGTTCACAGCGTTCGTCGGCTTCAACCTGCTCCAGTCCTCCTTCACCAACTTCTGCCCGCTGGAAATGATGTTGAAAAAGGCGGGCGTTGGCCGCGATGCGGGCAGTTGCTGCGACGTGAAGCAAACTCCGACCTGACCGCGCTGGGGACACTGAATTGGATCGAGGGATGCCATGAATGGAAAACTGTTCCTGCTCGCCGGACTGTTGCTCATCGCCGCCGGCTGCGGCCGCAAGACTGAACCCGCGCCGCCGCTGTCGTTGCCAGCCGCCAGTGTGCGCCTCCAGGCAATTGAGAGCGTGAAACGCGTCGCGACCGAGGAAGTTGTCGGCACGGTGCGGGCCAAATTGCGCTCGGTCATCGAAGCCAAGGTCAGCGGCAAGATCGAACAACTGCTGGTCGTTCCCGGCCAGCAGGTCAAAGCGGGCGAAGTGCTCGCGGTGATTGACGCTCGCGAGGTCAAGGCGCGCTACGATCAAGCGGTCGCGCTCCGCCAGCAGGCGGATGCCGATTTGAAGCGGCTCACTTCGCTCTTCGAGCAAAAGATTCTTTCGCAATCGGAATTCGACAACGCGCAAGCCAAGGCCCGTGTCGCCGTCGCCGCCGTGACCGAAGCCGAAACGATGCTCAGCTACACCAAGGTCGCGGCGCCGTTCGCCGGCGTCATCACGCGCAAGCACGCGGACGTGGGCGATCTCGCCACACCGGGCAAGCCGCTGCTCGACATGGAAGATTCCACCGCGCTCCGTCTTGAAGCCGACGTGCCGGAAGCTGTCGTCGGCAAACTGAAGTTGGGCGACAAACTTCCGGTCCGCATCTCCGCGCTCGAAACGAATCTCGAAGGTGCGATCAGCGAGATCGCGCCTGCGGCTGATTCTGCCAGCCGGACTTTTCTGGTGAAACTCGATTTGCCGGGCGCACCGGGCTTGCGCGCGGGACAGTTCGGCCGCGTCGCCATGCCGGTTGGCGAAACCTCTGCGCTACGGGTGCCGGCGACTGCCGTGGTTCAACGCGGGCAAATGGAAATCGTGTTCGTGGCTCGCGATGGCAAGGCGCGGCTTCGTCTCGTCAAAAGCGGCAAGCGAATTGGCGGCGAGGTGGAATTGGTTTCCGGCGTCGAGGCGGGAGAAAAGATCGTAGTTGAAGGCGCAGCGGGATTGGTGGATGGGCAACCGCTGACCGTCAAGCCATGAACGTGGATTCAGGGAAATCAGCAGCGGAATCGCTTGGCCTCGCCGGCAAGATCGCGCGCACGTTCATTGATTCCAAACTCACGCCGCTCATCATCATCGCCTCGGTGCTGCTCGGCGCGTTCGCCGTGGTCATGTTGCCGCGCGAGGAAGAGCCGCAGATCAAAGTGCCGATGATTGACGTGCTCGTCGCAATGCCCGGCTTCAGCGCGAAGGAAGTCGAGGAACGCGCGACTCGTCCGATGGAAAAACTGCTCTGGGAAATTCCCGGCGTGGAATACATCTACTCGACCTCTCGGCCCGGCGAGAGTCTCGTGATTGTGCGCTTCAAAGTCGGCGAGGACATGGAGCGCAGCATCGTGAAGCTCAACCAGAAGTTGCAACAGAACTTCGACCGCATCCCGCATGGCGTGTCCACGCCCCTAATCAAAGCCAAGTCCATTGATGACGTGCCGATTCTCGCGCTCACGTTTCACAGCGCTCGCTACGATCATCTCACGCTCCGCCGGTTGGTCGCGCAAGTGGACGACGCGGTGAAACAAGTTCCGCTCGTCGCCGAAACCACGATCATCGGCGGCGCGCACCGGCAAGTGCGCGTGTTGCTCGATCCGCCGAAGCTGGCTTCGCGTAATCTTTCGCCCGCGGGATTGATTCCGATGTTGCGCCAGTCGAACAAGCAATTCGCCGCCGGCGGACTCACGAGCGAGAACAAGGAAGTGGTGATTGAAACCGGCGCGTTTCTGCAAAACGCGGAAGACGTCGGCAACGTGGTCGTCGGCGTCTATGGCGGCAAACCAGTTTATCTGCGCGAGGTCGCGGAGATCGTGGATGGCGCGGAAGAGCCGAGTCAATATGTGTTGTTTGGCTGGGGAGCGCGCGCCCCTCGCGTGCCGCAGTTGCCGCCGTCGGCAACTGCCGTGAGTGCGCCATCGCGCGAGTCGGCAACCACGCGCGCTGGCGCGCTCACATCCGACCGCGCGGCGCGGTCGGACGCACGCGAGGTGCGTGCGCTCCCCATGTCGGTTGAAGAACCCGCCGTCACGCTCGCCATTGCCAAGCGCCCGGGCGCGAACGCCATTTCGGTCGCGCACGAAGTCCTGCGCAAAATCGAAACGCTCAAAGGCCGCGTGATTCCGGCGGATGTTTCGGTTTCCATCACGCGGCACTACGGCGAAACGGCGGCGGAAAAATCCAACGAATTACTCTGGCACATGCTCCTCGCGGTGGCGGGCGTTTCGGTGCTGATTCTCCTCACGCTCGGCTGGCGCGAGTCGGGTGTCGTCGGTGTGGCGATCCCGGCGACGCTCGCGCTAACTCTCCTCGTGTTTTATCTGCTCGGTTTCACGTTGAATCGCATCACGCTCTTCGCGCTCATCTTCAGCATCGGCATTTTGGTGGACGACGCCATCGTGGTTGTGGAGAACATCGTCCGCCACTTTCATCTGCCGTTCAACGCGGGCCGCAAGTGGAGTGACATCGCGGTGGAAGCGGTGGGCGAAGTTGGCAATCCCACAATCCTCGCCACGTTTGCCGTGATTGCGGCGGTGCTGCCAATGGCGTTCGTCGGCGGGCTGATGGGTCCGTACATGCGCCCGATTCCGATCGGTTCGAGCGCGGCGATGTTTTGGTCGTTGCTCATCGCGTTCATCGTCACGCCGTGGGCGAGCATTCGCATTCTGCGTTGGGGCGGGAAATACAAGACGAACACTGAATCGCCATCCATACCCCTCACCCCGGCCCTCTCCCCTCAGAGGGGAGAGGGAGAAGCCAGCCCGACGCATCTGCACTCCGAGCATCCGGAGGATTTTTTCACCAAGCTTTACCGTCGCGTAATGAATCCGTTGATTCACAGCGCGAAGTGGCGGTGGATTTTCCTCGCGAGCATCGTGGGTTTGTTGCTCGTGGCGATGGCGCTCGTCGGCATCGGTTGGGTGAAGGTCAAGATGCTGCCGTTCGACAACAAGAGCGAGTTCCAGATCATCCTCAATATGCCTGAAGGCAGCGCGCTCGAACAAACAGCACGCGCCGCACGCGAAATCGCGGCGGCTGTTCGCAACGAACCGGAGGTGACGGATTACCAGATTTACGCGGGCGTGGCGTCGCCGTTCAACTTCAACGGACTCGTGCGCCACTACTTCATGCGCCGCGGCGCGAACGTGGCGGACATTCAGGTGAACCTCGTGCCCAAAGGCGAACGCAAAGCGCAGAGCCACGACATCGCCAAGCGCGTGCGTCCGCGAGTAGCGGAGATCGCCGCAAAGTTCGGTGCGCGCGTCGCCGTGGCGGAAGTGCCGCCCGGGCCGCCGGTGTTGCAAACGCTGGTCGCGGAAGTTTATGGACCGAACGAAGAATCACGCCACGCGCTGGCGCAAAAGATCATCGGCACTTTCAAAAGCACGCCCGGTGTTGTGGACACAGACTGGTATGTCGAGGCCGATCAACCCAAGACCCGTTTCGTGATTGATAAGGAGAAGGCCGCGCTCCACGGCATCAGCGCGGAGACGATTTCTGAAACGCTGCGCATCGCCGTCGGCGGCGAGTCGGTGGACCTGCTGCACGTTCCGCGCGAGAAGGAGGACGTGAACATCGTGCTGGAGTTGCCGCGCGCCTCGCGCACGACGCCGGAGGAATTGCTCGCTCTCCGTGTGCGTTCCGGCGATGCGAATGCGTTGCCCGAGCCCGGCTCGACCACCGGCGTGCCGCCGCTGATTCCGCTGCGTGAGTTGGTGACGATTGAACGCACGTTCACGGACAAGAGCATCTATCACAAAAACCTGATGCCTGTGACTTACGTCATCGGCGATGTGGCGGGCGTGATCGAAAGTCCGGTGTATGCGATTTTGAAAATGAACGAGACGATTGCGAAGTTGGATGCGGGGGAGTTTACGTCGGTAGGTACGCGTTCCACCGCGTCCCATTCCGCAACCGGAAAAGTTGGGGACGCGGTGGAACGCGTCCCTACCAAATCTGCGATCAAGATTTACAACGCCGTTCAACCGTTCGCCGATCACGCGCCGGCCCTCAAGTGGGACGGGGAGT
The DNA here is from genome assembly GCA_004297495.1 of Verrucomicrobiota bacterium. Lineage (GTDB taxonomy): Bacteria > Verrucomicrobiota > Verrucomicrobiia > Limisphaerales > JADLHS01 > SCTL01. Next base: position 377 of record SCTL01000650.1, on the reverse strand, counting down.
GGCACATCACCATCGAAGTCTTTCGCGATCTCGGCACGGCGTTTGCCGCGTGTCTCGTGTTGATTTACGTGTTGATGGTCGGTTGGTTTCGGTCGTTTCTCACGCCGATGATCGTGATGATGGCGATTCCGTTCTCGCTAGTCGGCATCATGCCGGCGCACGGCGCGATGGGCGCGTTCTTCACCGCAACCTCGATGATCGGTTTCATGGCTGGCGCAGGCATCGTCGTTCGCAACTCGATCATTCTCGTGGACTTCATCGAGCAACGATTGCGCGAAGGGATGCCGCTGGCCGAAGCCGTGGTGGATGCAGGCGCGGTGCGTTTTCGTCCGATGCTGCTCACGGCGATGGCGGTGGTCGTGGGCGCGAGCGTGATT
>SCTL01000649.1 GCA_004297495.1 Verrucomicrobiota bacterium | reverse complement strand
AGACGAAACCACGTCATGCCCGGCGCGCGAAGCTGGATGATGGTGGCGATGAAGTTCACCGCGCCCAGCAGCGAGGAGCTGATCAGAAACACCATGCCCACCAGCCAGAACGCCTGGCCGTGCGTGGGAATCGAGGTGGCGAGCGGTGAGTAAGAAGTCCAACCCGCCTGCGCCGCGCCGCCGGGAATAAAAAAGCTGACGAACATGATGATGCCGCCGAAGAAATAGAATTGATAGCTGGCCATGTTGACGCGCGGGAACGCCATGTCCGGTGCGCCGATTTGCAGCGGCACGACGTAATTGCCAAATGCGCCGAACGCCAGCGGCACGATGGCGAGGAAGACCATGATCGTTCCGTGCATCGCGCCGAAGGAATTGTAGAGGTCGGGCGACATCACGCCCTTCGCGGCGATGTCTCCCAGCAAACGGTTGAGCAGTCCACCCACCAACGGAATCGCCTGGCCCGGATGCGCGATCTGCCAGCGCATGCACAGCATCAGGCAGAAGCCGAACAGCAAAAACGCGAGGGCCGTGAGGCCGTATTGGATGCCGATGATTTTGTGGTCGGTGGAGAAAACGTATTTCTGCCAGAACCCCGGCTCGTGGTGATGCGCCTCGTGATGCGTTTCCGCGTGCGCCGATGTTTGAGTTGTTGCCTGCATGTTAAATCAATTGTTACCAGTCTGGATTACCGTCAGCGCCCCGTTTCACCCTAAAAATGAAGGCGAAAGTAAACTTATCTCGCGCCTTCGTGTCAATTTCCGATTCCGTCTCCGGCTTGTTGCCGAATCTTAATCTTAATCTCAGGTTCAACCGGAGAGATTAAGATTAAGAACTGAACTTTACTTCACCTTGTCCGCCACCAGCACGATCAACAACAGCGGCAGATAAATGATTGAAGCGAAAAAAAGTTTTTTGGCGCTGGGCAAATCCAGCCGGCGCGCAAATTGAATCGCGCACCCGAGATACGCCGCGCCGAGCAGAATCGCGCCCGTCAGATAAACCGGTCCGGCCAGATGCAGCACAAACGGCGTCAGACTGATTGGCAGCAGCCCGAGCGTGTGGCTCACGGATTGTTGCGCGGTGCGGCTGCCGTCCGGGTCCACGGCGGGGAGCATTTGAAAACCGGCTTTCGCGTATTCGTCGCGATAAATCCACGCGATGGCAAAGAAATGCGGCATCTGCCAGAAAGCCAGAATCGCGAACAGCGCCCAACCGCCGCCGCTGAGTTCGCCCCGCGCTGCGGCCCAGCCCATCAACGGCGGCAGTGCGCCAGGAATCGCGCCCACAGCGGTGTTCAGCCACGTGATGCGCTTGAGCGGCGTGTAGATGAACAGATAACTCACCAATGAAACCGCGCCGAGCACGCTCGTAAGCGGATTCACCAGCAGCGCGAGATAAATCGTGCCCGCTAGCGAACAGACACCGCCGAAAAGCATCACCGTCACCGGCGTCAACCGGCCCGAAGGCAGCGGGCGACCCGCCGTGCGACGCATCCGCGCATCGTATTCGCGTTCCAGAAGTTGATTCAGTGCCGCCGCGCCGCTGGCCACCAGTGCCGTGCCGAAGAGCGCGTGGAACATCAGCAGATAATTCATCGGCCCGCGAAAGCCGACGTAGAAACCGACGAGCGTCGTGAGCAGCACGAGCAACGTGAGCCGCGCCTTCACGAGGTCGGCATAGACCGCGAACCAGCTTTTGGTTGCGGTTCCGGCGGCGATGTTCTGTGTCGTTGCTGCGTTCATTTATCAAATGGAAACTTCCCGCAATGGCGTCGCATTGGAAAAATCAGCCACTCGGGTTTCGGTGTTTCCGGTAAAACGGGCGAAACATATAATGGAAGCCAGCGCGCCTGTCACGAGCGAAAGTGCGCCGACCAAGACATGCGCCGTGGCCACGTCGGCGGCTTTGTTGGACCAGATCGTCCATGCGCCGAGACCGATTTGCACAAAAACCAGCGCCAGCCAGAACATCGTGAATCGCGCCAGAACTGACGAGCCGTTCTCCCTCTCCCGGGGGAGAGGGCCGGGGTGAGGGCGGGCGTTCGACGAACTTTTCGCCTTCCAAGCGCAGGCCGCCACCCCGACCAGAATCAAAACCGCCATGCCGCGATGCGCCATTTGCAGAATGATTTGAAAACTCGTGATGGGATTTTCCCCGCCGATTTCCAGGCGCTGCGCGTTGTACCGGGCGACGGCTTCGGTGCTGGCGTCGGGCCAGAGTTTTCCGTAAGCGAGCGGGAAATCCGGAATCGCCAGCCCGGCGTGCTGATGCCGCATGGTTGCGGCGATTATGAGTTGGAGGAAAATCAGGATCGTCGTTGCCAGCATGAGCCTGCGCAGCGGAGCGCTGGGTTGGAGTTCACGCTTTAGCGTGTCCGCCGAGCAAGCTAAAGCTTGAACTCCAACTTGCCACCACCGGCTCGTCAGCAGCGCGATGACGCAGAGCAACACCAGAAAGATTTGTCCGAGGCAGCCGTGAAAAATTCCCAGCGCCGTGCCGAGCCGCACGCTGGCGACCACTTGCGCGTCGAGCACCACGCGCAGCCCGCCGAGCAGCCCTTGTAGTTGCACCAGCGCAAACGCCCACCAACCGAGCGCCGGTAACGGACGCGTCGCCGGTTCGTGCTTCACCCAAAGGATTCCCGCCAACAAAACCACCGAGCCGATGCCGGAAAGAAAGTGACCTGCGCCTTTCCAGTCTGCGCCCAGTCGTAACAACAGCAGCCCGGCAATAATTTCCGCGAGTCCGGTGACTATCAGCGGCAGCCGGGATTTACTTCCACCCAGCCAGCGGGTCAACGCCACGACGAGCACGCCCACCCACGAAGCCCACAGCCGATGCGTGTGTTCGTGAAAAACTCCACCGGTGAACCACGTCGAGATCGGCAGCGCGAACATGTTGTACCCGTAACTCGTCGGCCAATCCGGCACGGCCATGCCCACGCCGTGACTGGTCACGAGCCCGCCCATGCCCACGAGGCCAAGCGTCGCCAGCGCCGTGAGCACGGCGAAGCGATGCAACCAGATTTTCTGAGCGGGATTTGACACGAACGATAAAAAGCGAAAACCGCCGTGGCTTTGCCCACCACAGCGGTTTCCCGGAAACGGATTCGACTACTTCACTTCCAGCGTGAAGTCCGCCTTCGCGCCCTCGGCGGTGACGGTGACTTTCTGTTCCATGCCGGCAGCGGCAGCTTTGCGGTGCAGCGCGACGATGGTGTATTCGCCGGCCGGGACGTCCTTGATCGTGAACGTGCCGTCCTTGCCGGTCACGGCGAAATACGGGTGATCACAAACCGTGACATAGGAAAACATCCACGGATGCACGTCGCATTTGAACTTAAGGAAATTTTCCGCCTTGCCGAAGTTGAACGTGAGGTCCGCGCCGCCAGCCATCTGGGCCTTGTTCAATTCTTCGTTGCCGGCGACGGTCGGTTGCGTGTGGACGTTGTGTAGCACTGGATCGGAATTCTTGATCACGATGCTCTGGCCGGTCTGCACGGCGCCGACGTAAGGCGAATATTCGCAGCCTTTCTGGTCAACGATCAGCGGCGTGGCACTCGCGCCAGTGGATTTGCCGCTGATGCCCTTTAGCATGACCACGGTGTCGGCGAGTTCGCCGCCCGCGCCGACGACGTAGAAGCGCGTCTTCACCGGTTCTGTGTGCATCTTGCCGCAATTGGCGTCATCCTTGAGCTGGGTGATTTCCTTTTCCGCCGGCGGCGTGCCTTTGAGGGTGACTTTGCCGGTGATGTTGCCAGCGACGGCGCTGGTGAGACCCGCAGCCAAAGCCGCGGCGATGATCGTGAGTGAATTGAGTTTCATATTTTCGTGTTTGGATCGAAAAAAAGTGGGCCGAAACTACCATTCCCCCGCCCTGCCAGCAAGGGATTTGAACAACATTCATCGACCCTCATTGGTTGTTTGACGCCGGCTAATCCCGAATTACTCAACCATCCACCCGCTAAATGTCAACCATCACGCGGGCCATCGCCAGAGCCGTCCGCGCCGCTTCCGTGCCGCGATTGTGTTTTCGCCCGAGGCAACGCACCTCCGCATGTTCCTGCTTCTCAAAAACGAACACGCCGTGAATCACGGGCAGCTTGTGCTGGACTTGAATCTGCGCCAGCGCGTGTGTGACGCCCCAACTGATGTGTTGGGCGTGGCTGGTCTGGCCCTGGAAAATCACGCCGAGGCAGATGATGGCGGAGAGTGGATGGTGGATGGCGGATGGCTGCGCCAGCTTTGCGGCCACGGCGGGAATCTCAAACGCCCCCGGCACGCGCACGACTTTCACCGTGGCCCCGGCACGCTTGAGTTCAGCCTGCGCCGCGCGCAGCATCGCATCCACGTAACGCGCGTTGTAGCGCGAGGCGACGATGGCGAAGTTTCCGCCGCCGCCGGTCTTCTGTTTTCGTTTGGGATTCGCCCGCAACATTTGTGGTCGCAGCTTACGCGGACTCGCACCCGCTTTTCAAACCAATCCGTGCCGGTCAGGCGCTGCACTGCCTTTCGTGAATGGTCGCCGCTTCGCGTTTGCTTTCGTATCGCGCCTCGTTAAGTTGGCGGTGTGAACAGCGATTTTTCCGTAGCCGCGCATTGGCCGGGTGAGTTTGACGAAGCGGGTCTTCAGAAATGGGCCGCCGCTTTGCGTCAAAAGCTCGCCGCGCCGCAGGTTTCTCTTGGCCTGGTGTTCGTGACGCCGAGGTTTTTCGAGCACGCCTCGCAGGTTTTGGAAATCATCCGGCTGCACGCGCGGATTCCGGTGCTGCTCGGCTGTTCGAGCGGCGCGTTGATCGCCGGGGAAAATGAGATCGAGGAAAACGCCGGCCTCGTGCTCGCGTTGTATGCGCTGCCGGGCGCGGAACTGAAAGCGTTCCATTTCGAGCAACCGCAAATCGAGACCGCCGGGGAAAAGGATTATTGGCCGAACGAAACCGGCGTCGCGCCCGACAAAACGAACGGCTGGCTCGTGTTCGCCGATCCGTTTCACATGGATGCCGAAGGCTGGATGCGCTCATGGAACGAAGCCTACGCGCCGTTGCCCGTGCTCGGCGGACTCGCGAGCGGCGATCCCAAGGAACAGCGCACGCAGGTTTA
>SCTL01000648.1 GCA_004297495.1 Verrucomicrobiota bacterium | reverse complement strand
GCGGAGAGCGGCTGGCGCACGGCCAACACCGACTCCATCAAGTCAGAGGCCGCCAAGCGCGGCGTGGATCTCAAGTTCGCCGACGCGCAGCAGAAACAGGAAAACCAGATCAAGGCGCTGCGCTCGTTCGTCGCGCAAGGTGTGGACGTGATCGCGTTCTCGCCGGTGGTGGAGACGGGTTGGGAGCCGGTCTTGCGCGAAATCAAGAAGGCGAAAATTCCCGTTGTGCTGACCGACCGCGCGGTGAAAGTCACGGATGATTCCCTCTACGTCACGTTCATCGGTTCGGACTTCGTTGAGGAAGGTCGGCGTGCCGGTGAGTGGCTCGCAAAAGCTTCCGGTGGCAAAGCCGTAATTGCCGAACTCGTCGGCACGCCCGGTTCGGCACCGGCCATTGATCGCAAAAAAGGTTTTGAAGAAGTGCTCGCCAAGAATCCCGGCATGAAGATCGTGAAATCGCAGAGCGGCGATTTCACGCGCGCCAAGGGCAAGGAAGTGATGGAGTCGTTCCTCAAGAGTCCGGACGCAAAACAAATCACCGCGCTCTTCGCGCACAATGACGACATGGCGCTCGGCGCAATTCAGGCGATGGAAGAAGCCGGCATCAAGCCCGGCAAGGACATCGTGATCGTTTCGATTGACGGCGTGAAAGGCGCGTTCGAGGCGATGGCGGCGGGTAAGTTGAACTGCACGGTGGAGTGCAACCCGCTCATCGGGCCGCAACTGTTCGACGCCGTGGACGCCGTGCTGGCGAAGAAACAATTGCCCAAACGCACTGCCGTGCAGGAAGGCGTGTTTGAGCAATCGCAAGCCGCCGCGGAGTTGCCGAATCGGAAGTATTGAACGGCGTGCGATGCCGGCCTCCTTCTCCCCATCGGATGGGGAGAGGGAATGAGGGTGAGGGGATTGCAGTTTCTTTCACGTTTCGCTTTGCCCCTCACCCCGGCCCTCTCCCCGTCCGACGGGGAGAGGGAGTATCGCAAAATCAGAGAACCGAAATGCCTAACGCCCAAACAACGCTGCTGGAGATTCGCGGCCTCGCGAAAAGTTTTCCGGGCGTGAAGGCTTTGCAAGGGGTGGACTTCACCGTGCGACGCGGCGAAGTCCACGCGCTCATGGGCGAGAACGGCGCGGGCAAAAGCACGCTCATCAAAGTGCTCACCGGCGTCTATCCACGCGACAGCGGCACGGTGCGGCTCGACGGGGCGGAGATCAATGCCGCTTCGCCGAAAGCCGCCGAGGCGCTCGGCATCAGCACGGTCTATCAGGAGGTTAATCTCATCCCGCATCTCTCGGTCGCGGAGAATATCTGCCTCGGTCGCTCGATCACGCGCTTCGGCCTGATCAGTTGGCGCGCGATGGCGCGGCGCGCGGAAGCGGCGCTCGCCCGCGTGGATTTGAAACTGGATGTGAACCAGCCGGTCTCGTCCTGCTCCATCGCCATCCAGCAGATGATCGCCATTGCGCGCGCGCTGGATGTTTCGGGGAAGCTGTTGATTCTCGACGAACCGACTTCGAGCCTCGATGAGAAGGAAGTGGAGGAACTTTTCACAGTCATCCGCAAATTGCGCGCGGAAGGCTTGGGCATCGTCATCGTCACGCACTTCATGGATCAGGTGTATGCGATCTCGGACCGCATCACGGTGCTGCGCGATGGGCAGTTGGTCGGCGAATACGAGACGGCGAAACTGCCGCGCACCGAACTCGTCAGCAAAATGATCGGCAAGGAACTGTCGCTAGTGCCGACGATTCCGTACGACGACGGCGCTGCCCACGCGCGGCCCGAGCCGTTGGTGGAGTTGAAAAATTATGGCCGCGCCGGTTCAGTCACCGGGATGAACCTGACCATTGGCAAAGGGGAAGTCGTCGGGCTGGCGGGCTTGCTTGGCTCGGGCCGCACAGAAACCGCGCGACTCATCTTCGGCATAGATAAAGCGCAGACCGGCGAGATGCTTTTGGATGGCAAACCAACTCAGTTCGGTTCGCCGCGTCAGGCCATTCGCGCGGGCTTCGCGTTCACACCGGAGAATCGCAAGGTGGACGGCATCATTCCGCGCCTCTCCATCCGTGAGAATATCATCCTGGCGTTGCAGGCGCGGCAGGGCGCACTGAAGACGCTCTCGCGCAAGGAGCAGGAGGAACTCGCGGAGAAATACATCAAGCTCATCGGCATCAGCACGCCGGGCGCGGAACAACTCGTGGTCAACTTGAGCGGCGGCAATCAGCAAAAAGTTTTGCTCGCACGCTGGCTCGCTACGCAGCCGCGCCTGTTGATCCTCGACGAGCCGACGCGCGGCATTGATGTCGGCGCGAAGGCGGAAATCTTGAAGCTGGTCCAATCCTTGAGAGAGCAGGGGATGTCCATCCTGTTCATCAGTTCCGAACTGGAAGAAGTCGCGCGCGACTCTCAGCGCGTCGTCGTGCTGCGCGACCGCGCGAAGGTAGGCGAGCTATCCGGCAAACAGGTCACGGAAGAAAACATCATGCACACCATCGCGGGACACGCGAAATGAAGCACCAAATTCCAAGCTCCAAGCACCAGAGAAATGCCAAGCTCCAAGCTCCAGCCTGGCTGCGAAGTTTTGGTGATGGGTGTTCGATATTTGAAGTTTGGTGCTTCTCTGGAGCTTGGATGTTGGTGCTTGGAGCTTTTCCCCATGGCTTCTAACCGTTTCCAAAAACGCGAAGTCCGCTGGTGGCACAGCCTCGTCTGGCCCGTCGCCGGGCTGGCGTTGCTGCTGGTGTTCAATTTGTTTTTCACGGAAGGTTTTTTCCACGTCGAAGTGCGAGATGGCCGGCTCTACGGCGTGCTGATTGACATCCTCAATCACGGCTCGAAAGTCATG
>SCTL01000647.1 GCA_004297495.1 Verrucomicrobiota bacterium | reverse complement strand
TGCAGTTTCAGGCGCTCGGGGCCGCCGGCAAAAATGCGGCCATGCCGCCGGAGTCCATTTCCTCCGCCGTGGTGCATGAGGAAAAATGGCAGGGCACTTTGGGCGCCATCGGCTCGGTGACCGCGATCCAAGGCGTGAACGTCACGCCGGAAATTGACGGCACGGTGCGCGAGATCGCGTTTGAGTCCGGCGCGATTGTGGCCAAGGGCGATTTGCTGGTCCGCCTCGACACTTCATCGGAAGAGGCGCAGCTTCGCGCCACAGAAGCGCAGGCTGAACTGGCCCGCCTTAACGCCGAGCGTTCACGCAAGCTCCGCGCGGAAAACACCATTTCCCAAGCCGATCTCGACACCGCCGAGGCCACGTTGAAACAAACTTTGGCCGACGCCGACGCGATCCGCGCCGCCATCGGAAAGAAAACCATTCGCGCGCCGTTCGCCGGGCGGCTCGGCATCCGTCAGGTGAACCTCGGTGAGTATCTGGAAAAGGGTAAGAACATCGTCTCGCTGCAAGCGCTCTCGCCGATCTCGGTGGAGTTTTCGCTGCCACAACAGGAACTTGCGCAGTTGAGCCGGGGCATGCGCGTGCGGCTGGCGACTGACGCATATCCGGACAGGAAGTTTGAAGGCGAATTGACCGCCATCAACCCCGATCTCGACGCCAACACCCGCAGCGTGCGCGTGCAAGCCACGTTCGAGAACAAGGAACAACTCCTCCGCCCCGGCATGTTCGCGCGCGTGGATGTGCTTCTGCCGGTCGAGCAAAACGTGCTCGTCATTCCGGCCACGTCGGTGCTGAGCGCGCCGTTTGGCGATTCCGTTTATGTGATCGAGTCGCCGACCAACGGCACGCCGGGATTGGCGGTGCGCCAGCAATTCATTCGCACGGGTCGCGCGCGCGGCGATTTCATCAGCGTCGAGAACGGACTCAAAGCCGGCGAGCGGGTGGTGAGTTCCGGTATTTTCAAACTGCGCAACGGCATGAGCGTCGTCGAGAAAAACGACCTCACGCCCACATCCACGAAAACGCCGCATCCCGCCGACAGCTAATCCCAGCAACGCGCATGAAATCCTTCACTGATCTTTTCATCCGCCGGCCCGTGCTCGCGCTGGTGGTGAACCTGGTGATTCTGATCGCCGGGTTTCAATCCATCAAATCACTCACCGTCCGGCAATACCCGCGCAGCGACAACGCCTCGGTGACCGTCACCACCGCCTATGTGGGCGCGAGCGCGGAACTGGTGCGCGGTTTCATCACCACGCCGCTCGAGCGCGCCATCGCGGCGGCGGACGGCATTGATTATCTCGAATCCAGCAGCGCGCTCGGCGTGTCCACCATCACCGCGCGGCTCAAGTTGAATTACGATCCGAACAAGGCGCTCTCGGAAATCAACTCGAAGGTCAGCCAGGTCCGCAACGATCTGCCGCCCGAGGCCGAAGTGCCGGTCATCAACGTCGAGTCGGCGGACTCGCGCTTCGCCTCGGCCTACTTGAGTTTTACCTCGGACATTTTGCAGGCGAACCAGATCACCGATTATCTCGTGCGCATCGTGCAACCGCGGCTCTCGGCGCTCGAAGGCGTGCAGCGAGCGGACATTCTGGGCGGGCGCACGTTCGCGATGCGCATCTGGTTGAAGCCTGACCGGCTCGCCGCATTCAACATCAATCCGAATCAGATTCGCGAATCGCTCGCCGCGAATAATTTCCTCTCCGCCGTTGGCCGCACGAAAGGTTCGCTGGTGCAGATCAACCTCACGGCCAACACCGATCTGCGCTCGGTGGCGGAATTTCAGGACCTCGTCATCCGTCAATCCGGCGACAAGCTGGTGCGGCTGCGCGACGTGGCCGACGTGGAACTCGGCGCGGAGGATTATGAGTCGGAAGTCCGCTTCACCGGCGAGAAAGCGGTGTTCATGGGCGTCTGGGTTCTGCCGACCGCCAACTCGCTCGACGTGATCAAGCGCGTGCGCGCCGAGATGCTTTCCATCCAGAAGGAATTGCCCTCCGGCTTGACGGGCAAGGTCGCCTATGACGCCACGAAATACATTGATGACGCAATTCACGAGGTGATCAAGACGCTGACGGAAACGTTGATCATTGTCTCGATCGTGATTTTTCTTTTCCTCGGCTCGCTGCGTTCCGTGCTCGTGCCGCTGGTGGCGATTCCTGTGTCACTCATCGGCGCGGTGTTCCTGATGCAAATTTTCGGTTTCACGCTGAACCTGCTCACGCTGCTGGCCATCGTGCTCTCGGTCGGGTTGGTCGTGGACGATGCGATTGTGATCGTCGAAAACGTCGAGCGACACGTGCGTGAAGGGCAAACGCCCCGGCGCGCCGCATTGCTCGGCGCGCGCGAACTGATCGGCCCGGTGATCGCCATGACCATCACGCTGGCGGCGGTGTATATGCCCATCGCATTTCAAGGCGGATTAACCGGTTCGTTGTTCCGTGAATTCGCGCTGACGCTCGCGGGCGCGGTTTTCATTTCGGGCATCGTGGCGCTCACGCTGTCGCCGGTCATGTCCTCGAAGCTGCTCGACGCGAAGCACGAGAACGAAGGCTTCACCGGCCACATCAACCGCAATTTTGACCGGTTGCGCAAAATTTACGGTCGCGTGCTCGACATCACGCTCTCGGCCCGGCCGGCGGTCTATATCATTTGGATCGGGTTGAGCCTGCTCTCGGTGCCGCTGTTTATGTTTGCGGCCAAGGAACTCGCGCCGCTGGAAGACCAGGGTTTTCTGTTCTGCATCGTGGAAGCGGCGGCGGACGCGACGATTGATCAAACGACGTTTTACACCGAGGAGGCGAACCGCCGCATGATGGGCATTCCCGAGGCGGCGCAGACGTTTCAAATCACTTTTCCCGACAACGGCTTTGGCGGACTCGTGCTCCAACCCTGGGGACAGCGCAAACGCACGGTGTTCACGATCGTGAACGAATTGCAGGGCAAGCTCAGCGAGATTCCCGGCGTCCGCACCTTTGCCGTCGCGCCGCCGTCGCTGCCCGGTGGCGGATCGTTCCCGGTGGAACTGGTCATCTCCTCGACCGCCGAACCCGCGCGCATCCTGGAGTTCGCGCAAGCCTTGCGAATGAAAGCCGCCGCCAGCGGCATGTTCGCGTTCCCGCCGCAGATTGACACCAAGATTGATCAACCGGAAGCCGAACTCGTCCTCGACCGCGACAAGGTCGCCGCGATGGGTCTCGACATGCAAACCGTGGGCGCGGACCTCGCCACGCTCGTCGGCGGAAATTTTGTGAACCGTTTCAGCCTGGATGGCCGCAGCTACAAGGTCATTCCGCAACTCAAACGCATCGCCCGGCTCAATCCCGGCCAGCTTGAAGATCATTACGTGAAAGGTCCGAACGGCCAGTTGGTGCCGCTCAGCACCTTCGCGCACTTCGAGCACAAGACCACGCCCCGCGCGCTGAATCGCTTCCAACAATTCAACGCCGTGAAACTCAGCGGCGTCGCCATCCGGCCGCTGGAGGAAGCGCTCGGCTTTCTTGAGAAAGAGGCGGCGCAGATGCTGCCGAAAGGTTACAAGCTCGATTACACCGGCGAGTCGCGCCAGTTGCGCACGGAGGGAAACAAGTTTCTCCCCGCGTTGTTCCTCGCGTTCGTCCTCATCTATCTCGTGCTCGCCGCGCAGTTCAACAGCTTCCGCGATCCCTGGATCATCCTGCTCGGCTCCGTGCCGCTCGCGATGTTCGGCGCGCTGATCTTCTGCTTCCTGAAAATGCCCGGCCAAGGCGCGCACTTCTGGACCGACGGCTGGACGACGACGCTGAACATCTACTCGCAGGTCGGCCTCGTCACACTCGTCGGCCTCGTTTCGAAGAACGGCATTCTCATCGTCGAGTTCGCCAACCAATTGCAACGCGCCGGCCTGGGCAAGCTCGAAGCGGCGCGCCAAGCGGCGCTCACGCGGTTGCGTCCGGTGCTGATGACCAGCGTGGCCACGGTGTGCGGACATTTTCCCCTGACGCTCGTGAGCGGCGCGGGCGCGGCGGCGCGAAATTCCATCGGCATCACGGTCGTCTCCGGCATGGCGCTCGGGACGATCTTCACGCTGCTGGTGATTCCGGCGATTTACGTCCTGCTCGCCAAACAGCACGCAGGCGAAGACGCCGGCGCCATCGCGCACGACTTCGCGGAGCACAATCCCAATCTTATTCCCCGCGAGGAAGCCGTGATGGCCAAATAGATTTTGAAGCCGGGGTTCGGGGTCGCGTCTCATGACTATGCGATGGTTCAAATTGTTTCCCGCGCTCGTAGCGGGCGCTTCGGCTTTGACGCTCGCGAGCTGCTCGAAGTCCGCTGACGCGGCGAAGACTCCGCGTGATAACGTCATTCCCGTTCAAGTCGCGAAGGTCGAATCCGTCCCGCTCGACCACGCGGTGTCGGTCATCGGCACATTGTTCGCGAAAGATCAGGCCACCGTCGGCGCGCAAGTCGAAGGCCAGTGCGAGAAGACGCTCGTGGACTTCGGCGACCGACTCACTGCGGGACAGGAGATCGCATTGATTGACACAACGACGTATCAAGCCCTCGCCCAGCAATCCGCCGCGAACGTCGCGAAAGCGAAGGCGAACGCGGTCAACGCGGAAAAAAATCTCCAGCGCACGAAGGACCTTGCGAAGGAAAAAATCGCTTCGGCCAGTGATCTCGACACTGCCGAGGCGCAAGCCAAGCAGGCTGACGCCGATGTGAAATCCGCCGAAGCCGCCGACGCCGTGGCGCAGTTGAACCTCGAACATTCGCGCGTGAAAGCGCCGTTCGACGGCGCGGTCGCCCAACGCATCGTGAGCAAGGGCGATTATGTGAAAGCCGGCTCGCCGCTGTTCGACGTGGTGAATGATTCGGTGTTAAAATTCATTTTCCAAGTGCCCGAGCGTTACGCGTCGCTCGTGCAGAAGAAACTGCGCGTCAATTTCACCGTGGACAATTATCCCGGCGAAACTTTCAGTGGCGGCGTTTATCTCATCAGCCCGGCAGTGAGCACCAGTTCGCGTTCGTTCAACGTGGGCGCGCTGGTGACGAACACAGATTTCCGGCTCAAGGCGAACACGTTCGCGCGCGGTGAGCTGACTTTGGAATCGCAAGTGCCCACGGTCGTCGTGCCGGTTTCGTCCGTGGTGAGTTTCGCGGGCGTGACGAAAGTTTTTGTGATTGAAGGTAACACCGCGCGCAGCCGACAGGTGACGCTCGGCCGCATTCGCGGCGATGTTCAGGAAGTGAGCGAAGGCGTGAAGCCCGGCGAGCAGGTCGCCATCACCGGTCAGAGCAAACTCACCGACGGCGCCGCAGTGACGGTGCAAAGTTCCGCTGTCGTTCAGTCCGCCGCCAAAGTCTCTGACTAATAGGAGCGAAGTCATGCTCGCAAAAATTCCCCTCACCCCGGCCCTCTCCCCGTCCGACGGGGAGAGGGAGAATCGTCGTCAGTCTGCCGACGAGTCATGGCCCGTGGAGATTCCAGACTGCGAATGTTGCTGTTCCCTCTCCCCATCGGATGGGGAGAGGGTCAGGGTGAGGGGCGCGTTCGCCGGCTTTGCCACTATCAAGTGAGGCGCATGGCCAGCGAAAATCACAATTCACCTTCTCCTCCGCCCGCGGCCACGCGCGGCGTCGGCATCGCGGACTTGTGCATCAAGCGGCCGGTATTCGCCACGATGATCAATTTGTTCCTCGTCGTGCTCGGCTGGTTTTCGTTCAAGGACATCGGCATTGATCAGTTTCCGAACGTCGAACTGCCGATCATCACCGTGACGACGACGCTGCCCGGGGCGTCGCCCGAGGAAATGGAAACCAGCGTCACCAAGCCGCTGGAAGAAATCATCAACACGATTCAGGGCATTGATGAACTCGGCAGCACCACGCTCGAAGGCGTGTCGCAAATCACCGTCACGTTTCTGCTCGAACGCAATCGCGACATCGCCGCGCAGGACGTGCGCGACAAGGTGAACACCATTCTTGCGCAACTCCCGCCGGGCACGCAGTCGCCGATCATTGACAAGTTCGACCTCGACGCCGTGCCCGTGCTTTCGATCAGCGTCAGCGCGCCGCGCGACTTGAAGGAGATCACTTACATCACCGACAAGTTCATCAAACAAAATCTCGAAACCGTCCAGGACGTCGGCTCGGTGACGATGATCGGCACGCGCACGCGCGCCGTGCAGGTGACGGTGGACGTGGAAAAACTCCGCGCCTACAGCCTGACGATTGACGACGTGCGCAAGGCGCTGGCGAACCAGAATATCGAATTGCCCGGCGGGCGCATGAACCAGCCAAGTCGCGAAGTCGTGCTGCGCACACTGGGCCGCATGGAGGCGGTAAAGGATTTCAACGAACTCATCGTCGCGAACTTTGGCGGGCAGCCGGTGCTGCTGAAAGACGTGGCGCGCGTGGAGGATTCGGTTGAAGAACCGCGCACGCTGTCGAAAGCCAACGGACAAAACTGCGTCACGCTCATCGTGCGCAAACAATCCGGCAGCAACACGGTGAAGGTGATTGATTCAGTCAAACGACGCATGGAGGAACTCAAGGCCGTCGTGCCGACGGATTTCAAGATGGCGGTGATTCGCGATCAATCGCGCTTCATCAAACGCTCGCTCGAAGAGATCAACTTGCATCTCATCCTCGGCGCGATCCTGGTGGCGCTCACGACGTTTTTCTTTTTGCACGACTGGCGCGGGACGGTCATCGCCTGCGTGGCGATTCCGACTTCGATCATCTCCACCTTCGTGCTCATCCGCGCGATGGGCTAC
>SCTL01000646.1 GCA_004297495.1 Verrucomicrobiota bacterium | reverse complement strand
AGATTTCCCTGTTCTGCAATGTCCCCATCGAGGCGGTGATCGAGGAGAAGGACGTTGACCATTCCATTTACGAAGTGCCCCTCATGCTCCAGCGCGAGCGCTGCGACGATCTCGTCTGCCGCATCCTGCATCTCGACGTGCCCACCGCGAAGATGGCGCACTGGCAGGAAATCATCCGCAAACTCATCGCGCCGCAACATCGCGTGCGCGTCGGCGTCGTCGGCAAATACATCGGCCTGCAGGACGCCTACAAATCCGTTTACGAAGCGATCATCCACGGCGGCATCGGCAACGACTGCGGCGTGGAAATCGTGCAGGTGGACGCGGAGGAAATTGAAAAGGACGGCGCGGAAAGCAAATTGAACGGCCTCGGCGGCATCTGCGTGCCCGGCGGATTTGGCGAACGCGGCATCGAAGGCAAGATCAAGGCGGCGAAATTCGCGCGCGAACATAAAATTCCCTACCTCGGCCTCTGCTTGGGAATGCAGATCGGCACGATTGAATTCGCCCGCAACGTGCTCAAGCTGGACAAGGCGCACTCGACGGAATTCGATCCCGAGACGCCGCATCCCGTGATCGCGCTGCTCGACGCGCAAAAGAAAGTCACCAAGAAAGGCGGCACCATGCGGCTGGGCGCGCAGCCCTGCCAATTGACCGTCGGCTCGCAGGCGGGAAAACTCTACGGCTCATTCGTCGTGAATGAGCGTCATCGCCACCGCTACGAATTCAACAACGCGTACCGCGAGAAATTCGAGAAGGCCGGTTTCATTCTCAGCGGCACGTCGCCGGACGGCAAACTCGTCGAGGTCATCGAACTCAAGGATCATCCCTTCTACCTCGCCAGCCAGTTCCATCCTGAATTCCTGAGCAAGCCGCACCAGCCGCACCCACTCTTCAAAGGCTTCATCGCGGCCGCGCACCAGCACATTCATCACAAGCCGCTGTGAAACGACATGAACGTTCCCCCACAAACCGAGATTGAAAAGAAACGCGCGGCTTGGTGGCCTGAACATGTCAGACCCGGTATGCCGCTCGACAAAGTTCTTCAGTTGAATGAAGAATTGAGAATGTTGCACCCGCAAACGCCTGAGGAGCGGGAACAGAAAACCCGGGACCTGGAAGCGATGGGCGAATTTGTTCTCTAAGCGGCAGTCTTTCCAAATCCATGGGCGGCCGCTCGACTATTCGCCCCTGTGCTAATGCGCCGCGATGAAACGCAAAATAATCCGCCTCACTCTCGGTTTGCTGCTGTTGCTTGGACTGCCGTTGGCCGCGTGGCGGATGTATTTCGCGCACGTCATCAACCAGCAATTGGCGCAGATTCACGCCGCCGGTCTGCCAACGAACGGCGAGGAACTGAATCGTTGGTATCCCGCCGCGCCGGACAACCAAAACGCCGCGCTCGTGTTGACGCAGGCGTTTGCTCTGCTGAAGACCATCAACGCCAGTTCAGACGCGCGCGCGGAAGCCGCTTGGAAATTGAAAGATAAATTTCCACGTCGGGCCGATTTATTCACTCCCGAACAGGCGGACTTGATTCGTTGGTACGTCGAAACGAACCAGCCAGCCTTGGAAAAAGCGCGCGCGGCGCTTGCGCTTCCGGCCTGCCGCTACCCAATAGATTGCCGCTGGCTCATGAGCACGGAACTTCCTCATCTCGCTCACCTCGTCAACCTCGCCAACCTGAATCAATGCCGCGCAGCTTTGGCGATCTTGGACGGACAAAAGGAGTCGTCATTGGAGAACATCGAAACCATCCTCGCGTTGGCCCGCACGCTGGACGCGGAGCCGTGTCTGATCTCCCAACTGGTGCGCTTGCGAATGGTTCGCATGGCTTTTACAACGCTCCAGCAGCGCGCAGAAGCCGGCGCGTTCACCCAGGCCGAGCTTGTGAAACTGAATAATTTATTCACCGGCATCCACACCACGAATGTTGCCGCGTTTGCCTTGATTGGAGATCGCGCTTTGACGATTCCCTATTTCAGAATGACGAAATCGGAAGCGCTGAGACTGCATCCACCGACCGATCAGGACGACGGCAAACCGAATTCGCCACTCCCCTGTCACGGCCCCGCCGTCTTGAGACTGATCGGTTACTACGAGTTGGATTACGGTTCGTTCCTCATCGGGATGAACAAGGCCATCGCGCTGTTGAGCAACACACCTCCGCACAATCTTCGCGCGGCCGGATATTTTTCCCGCGTGGGGGAAGAGTCAACCAAGCGGCGACGCACGCTCTCCGGGCAAACCATGTCGGCTTACGCGTCCGTGCCCCTTCATGAAAATGAGGCCGTCGCGCACCAGCGCCTCGCTCTCACAGCGCTCGCGGTGGAAAACTACCGAAACGAAACCGGCGGCTTGCCAAAGGAACTCGAAGAACTTGTGCCGAAGTATTTCGCGGAAGTGCCGGAAGATCCGTTCACGGGATTGGGCTTGGAATATCGCCGCACGAAAAATGGTTATGCGCTTTACAGCGTCGGGCGGGATCGCCAAGACAACGGCGGGTTGGAGCAAGCGGACAAAAAAGAATCCGACGACAAAAAATCCTACGACATCACCTTCATCGTCGAACGATGACCTACGCCGAAGCCATCAAGTTCCTCTACGACCTGCGCTGGTTTGGCGCGAAGTTCGGATTGGAGAACACGCGCCAACTCGCCGCGCTGGCTGGCAATCCCCAAGACCAACTCCGCTTCATCCACGTCGCCGGCACGAACGGCAAAGGCTCGACGTGCGCCATGCTGGAAAGCATTTATCGCGCGGCGGGCTTGCGCGTGGGGTTGTTCACCTCGCCGCACCTCGTGTCGTTCCGCGAGCGCATTCAGTTGGACCGCCAACTCATCAGCCAGGCTGAGGTCGTGCGTCTGGTGGAAGATTTTCAGCCCTGGCTCAGCCAATTTCCCGCGGAGCATCACCCCACGTTCTTCGAAGTCGTGACCGTTTTGGCGCTGCGCTACTTCGCCAAAAAAAAATGCGACCTGGTGATTTGGGAAACCGGCCTGGGCGGACGATTGGACGCCACAAACATCGTCACACCGCTCGCCAGCGTCATCACGAACATCGGCTTGGACCATCAGCAATGGCTGGGTGATACGCTGGAACAGATCGCGATGGAGAAGGGCGGAATCA
>SCTL01000645.1 GCA_004297495.1 Verrucomicrobiota bacterium | reverse complement strand
CCCGTACGATGGTTCTGCATAATGCTTCTACTACTCGTTCTAGCTGTAGCCTGGTCCGTCTTTACACAAGTGAGTTTTGTGATTGGGCAACTGAATGTAGGAAATATTGGTGGCTTTCGAATTGGCTTGGCAGCGACAGGCTTGGGTTACTTAGTCTGCCGCTTGAGTTCAGCACTTAGTAGCAACCCACTCCTTGCAACTCTTAGAGACCTCAGGCAGGACCTAGCGTTCAATCGGATCGATGTAAGAAGTGCATTTGATGAAGCAGATATTTTAACCGCCGGACGAAGACTCAGTGATGTTTTCCACAAGCACATTACGAACGTGTTGGTTCTGGCGGAGAAGGATCGCAATGACATTTCTGACCTACGTACAAAGTTGGGAGTAGTAAAAACAGTTCTTGCCAAACGAGAAACAGCTTCCAGCGCAGCGGAGGCGCAGAATGACGAAGTGACCATAAACGCATTGTTAGATTCGTGCCGTGCCGTTGCTAGTCGTCGAAAGAAGCGAGGCCCTGAAATAGAAGCAGCATTGATGAAGTTTAAGAAGAAGGTCGCTGAAGTTTTGATGTTTTCGCCCGAAGCCGATGGGGGTATAGCGCGTTTACGAGAAAAAATATCCGATGGCTTGACCCAACGAGACAACGAATTTGAGAGCCTAAAGGTGGAGTCCCTGGATTTTCAGAAACGGATACAGGACTTAAGAGATCAGACGAACGTCTGCATCAACAACCTTCGCCAGATTCAAGGGGCTACGTTGCAATGGGCATTGGAGAAGAACAAGGCAAGACAGGCAGTGCCAACAAACGCGGACATTGAACCGTATCTCGGTAATGGCAGTATGCCGAAGTGTCCGAAAAGCGGGGTTTACAAGCTAACCAGCGTGGCGACAAATCCAACTTGCACAATCTGGGACCACAAGCTGCCGTAGTGGTGCTCGTCACCCGCTGTCCGGTCAGGGAGGTTTTACCGCTCCGGCGAGCTTGCTCGGCTGTTAGATGGCCAAAAACAACCGGCCTTCTCCACAAGGAGAAGGAGAATCATTCTCCGCCTTAAACGAACATCCACGGCTGGGTTTGCCGGACGGTCTTTCGCAGAAACTGAAACACGCAACGACTGTTCCCTCTCCTAGGGGAGAGGGCCAGGGTGAGGGCGAACCCGCGTGACCAAATTGGGCTTGAAATAAGGCGGCGACCTTGCATCCTCCAAGCCGCCCACGCCAGATGCCTGCATGGATCGAGCGCGGATTTATTTTAAGGCGGTTCGTTGGCCTGAATGAGGGCGACCATTACATGAAAATCATTTCTAAATTGGGATTGCTGCTGTTGCTAGCTGGGCAAACGGTCGTCGTTCAAGCGGCCACCACGGTCACGAACATCGCCGCCGGAGTGGAACATAATCTGATGCTGCTGTCGGACGGTAGCCTTTGGGGCATGGGCCGAACCGGTGAAGGAGAACTCGGCAAGGCGACGGGAGCGTTCACCAACCGACCGATTCAAATCATCTCCAGCAATGTTACGGCGATTGAATGCGCAAACGACTTCAGCCTGTTTCTCAAGAGCGACACAAGCCTATGGACGATGGGATACAATGACAGCGGGCAACTTGGCGACGGCACTTATAACAACAGTGTCACCAACGGACCCAAACAGATCGTGTCTAGTGGTGTCATTGCGATAGCCGGCGGGGCATCACACAGCTTGTTCCTCAAGTCCGACGGCAGTCTTTGGGGAATGGGCAATAATTATGATGGTCAGCTCGGCATCAGCATGTCGTATTATAACACCAACCAGCCGCAGCAACTCGTCACCAGCGGTGTGGTCGCAGCCGCTGCCGGAACCTATCACAGCATGTTCCTAAAGAATGATGGCAGTCTTTGGGGCATGGGTGGTAATTACGACGGTCAGCTCGGGGACGGAACTTTTAACTCGACCAACCGTCCGGAGCAAATCGTGGCCAGCGGTGTTGCGACCATCGTTTGCGCCTCAGGCCGGAGCTTTTTTCTCAAAAACAACGGCAGTCTCTGGGCGATGGGCTTCAATAACAACGGCCAGCTTGGCGACGGCACCTACACCCATACCAACCAGCCGGAGCAAATCGTCGCCAGTGGCGTTGTCGCTGTTGCCGCGGGAGAATCCCACACCCTGTTTATCAAGTCTGACGGCAGTCTTTGGGGCATGGGCTACAGCAGCGAACTTGGCGGCGCTGTTTCGGGTGGGCTTACGAGGACAAACCGTCCGGTAAAAATTCTCTCCAGCAATGTTGTCGCGGTCGCCTGCGGGAGCACTCACAGTGCGTTCGTAAAATCGGATGGGAGTCTTTGGACGATGGGCCACAATGATCATGGCCAGCTCGGGGATGGGTTCTATTACACGCAAGACTCACTCGTGCCCGAACAAATTCTCCCCATACCGCTGCCCGTACTGACCCAAAGCATTCTGCAAAAAACAAACCTGCAACTCAGAGCCACCTGCAAGTTCGGCGGTGTTTTCCATTTGATCGCAACCACAAATATTACTCTGCCCGTAAGTCAGTGGGCGATGCTGCGAACCAATGTGATCAACGCACTGGCAAATAATAACTTCAGTGCCACGATCACGAACCCATTTGCGTCTGGCATCCCACAACAGTTTTATCTGCTACAGACGCAATAATCCATCGCCACTCATTGTTGTCGTCCCCAGTGCCGACAGCGCGAAATCCTGCCGGTTCGGTGAGAGAACCGGCAGCAATACCGGCGTTACCGACCTGAAAACCGGGTTTCCCGGGCTGCGGAACAAGCTTGCAGACTCGGGTTGTCATGTTCCTTGTCGGGAACGTCGTGTTCCGTGTCCGGCTTCTGGCGCTCCTTGTTGGGATTATTGATTTCCTGACACGCACTGTGCGTTTGCTTGTCTGCTTGTTTGGCTCGTTGACTTGCGCCGTTGTTTTCCTTGTCTGCTTATTCATCTTCCCAACACGGGCGATGGTGTTCCTTATCAGAACCGAACCATCCCGACTCGGATTGAATGTTTCCTTGTCGGGAAAGCCATGTTCCTTGTCGGAGTTTTCTTCCAGCAAGTCGGCGTGTTCATGTTCCTGTTCGTCTTCCCAAAACAGTTCATCTGCGAGACAACGCGGCAGATCATCGGGACAACAAACTTGTCAACGAAAGTGACAGGCCAAGTGCGGAATGCGCCGGTGCAAGTCAGGAAAACTTTCGGGCAAATCTACCTTGCGTTGGTGCTGACAAACTTTTTTTCATTCCGAACATTTTTTGTTGAAACCTTTTCTGCGTGCAGCTAGAAACTTTCGCGTTCCCCCACCAAAGGAGGAATGAAGTTCCCAAAGTCGAAGATTCGTAACGTTGTTCCGTTGTAAAGTTGTACCCGCACGGGGGAGTTCCGTGACCGGCTGAAGGAAATTCAAACAACCAAACAAAGCGCATGGCCAATTACGATTCAGGCGTCACTTATGATTCCGGCGAACTGTACGATGCGGTCGTGCTCGCAACCCCACCAAAACGCATGGCAAAATCCAAACTCAACCTCAAAGACAAATCCGACAGCGAATTGGGCGATTTCACCCAATCGCACATCACGGCAATGACCGGGAACGCGAACTTCACCACGCCCAACCCGGCGGCGACTCCATTCGCCACGTTGCTCACCAACTACAACACCGCGCTGGGAGCGTCCCTCGCGGCGCAGCAGGCGGCAGTGGCCGCGACGAACGCCAAGGACACCGCCCGCACGGCCTTGGAAGCCGGCTTGAACCAACGCGCGAGTTATGTGGACTCAACGAGTGGCGGAGACGAAGCAAAGATTCTCTCCGCTGGTTTCCAGGTGCGTGAACCCGCCGTCCCGGTCGGTCCGCTCCCTGCCCCGGTGGATTTCCTCGCCACGATGGGCGACCTGGAAGGCGAGATTGATCTCACTTGGAGCCGCGTGCGCGGCGCGAAGAGTTACGTGGTGCAGCACAGTGAGAACGTGTCGCCACGCGTCTGGAGCCAGAAAGCCATCGCGCCGAAATCGAAGGTGACGATCACAGGCTGCACGCCGGGCGCGATCTGCGTCTTTCGCGTGGCGGCGATCGGCGCGGCGGGCCAAGGCCCGTGGAGCGATGAATCCGTGAAGATGTCGCCGTGAACTGAGTTGAGAGTTGAAGGTTGAGGGTTGAGAGAACGGCAGTGTGCGTTCTCTTTTCCTCCGCCTCTCAACTCTCAACCCTCAACTCTCAACCTTCTTATGCCCTTCGATCCCACCAAACCGGCGAACAATTCGCCCATCAACAGCCCGGAGTTGCGCAGTCAGTTCACGAGTCTGAAAGCGGAGATTGATGACCGAGTCACCGGCAACAACCTGATTGATTACGTCGGGGACAATACCGCGGCCCCGGTCGGAGCCGTCGCGCCGCTCGCCCTGATCGCCAGCAACCCGCCCACGCAAACGCAGTTGCAACAAGTCATTGATAAG
>SCTL01000644.1 GCA_004297495.1 Verrucomicrobiota bacterium | reverse complement strand
TCAAGCTCATGGTCGGTCGCGAAGTCTCGCAACTGTATCCGCCCCCCGAGAGTGAGCGGGGCGAAGTTGTTCTTGCGGTCAAGGACCTGAACTCGGCTGTGGGCGGCGTCAAAAACATTTCACTGGAAGTGCGTGCCGGACAAATTGTCGGTTTGTCGGGCTTGGTCGGCGCGGGACGGACGGAACTCGCCCGCGTATTGTTCGGCCTCACGCCTGCCGACTCCGGTGGAATTATTCTCAATGGCCGGCGCGTCAAAATTTCCTCGCCGCAGGAAGCCGTTGCGCACGGCATCGCTTATGTGCCGGAAGACCGGCGGCGGCACGGCGTGATTCTCGAAATGCCCATCTCGCAAAACATGACGTTGGCCATCCATCGCCGAATTTTTCCCGGCGCGTGGTTGCGCTTGGGCGCGGAACGGCAAGTCGCGCTGGATTTCATCCGCGATCTTGGCGTGAAGACTTCCGGGCCAGACGCGCCCGGCAGTTCATTGAGCGGCGGCAATCAACAGAAGGTTTCCCTCGCTCGCTGGCTGGCCACGAAACCCAAGCTCCTCATTCTCGACGAGCCGACACAAGGCGTGGACGTGGGCGCAAAAAGCGAAATCCACAAAATCATCCGCCGCCTCGCGAAGGAAGGTTTGGCCGTGCTGCTGATTTCCAGCGACCTGCCAGAAATTCTCGGCATGAGCGACCGCATCGCCATCCTGCGTGGTGGAACAATCGTGGCGATGCTGCCCGGCAAATCCGACGCGCACGCTGTCATGGCGGCAGCACTGGGGCAGAGCCAATGAAACGCCACTTCCGCGAAATTTCCGTCGCTGTCGCGCTCGGCGTGTTGCTGCTCGTGCTCGCGATTTTTGCGCCGGCGTTTTTTCAGGCGCAGCCGCTCAAGTCGCTGCTCACACGCGAAGCGCCGGTGCTGGTGATCGCCTGCGGCATGGCGCTGGTCATCATCTCGCGGCAGATAGATATTTCCGTCGGCTCGCAGTTTTCAATTTGCAGCGTTGTTGCCGGTTTGTTGATCGCCGCGCATTGCCCGGTGGCATTGGCCATCGCCGCCTCCATGCTCCTCGGCGCATTGCTGGGCTGTTTCAACGGTGCGTTCGTGGCCTGCCTCGGCCTGCCTTCGATCGTCGTTACGTTGGCGACGATGGTCGCATGGCGCGAGGGCTTGATGTGGTTGCGCCAGGGCGTCTGGGTTGATTTGCCGGAAGGTTCGCAATGGTTCGGGCTGGGGCAAACGAATGGACAATTCTTAATCATGGGCGCGGCGGTGCTGTTGCTTGCGGTGATGGCGCTCGCCACGAAACATCTGGCTGCGGGGAGATTCATTTACGCCGTCGGCTCCGATGCCGAAGCGGCACGGCTCGCGGGAATTCGTCCGCGACGCGTCACCTTCAGTGTCTTTGTTCTCATGGGCATGTTGGCTGGACTGGCTGCGGCGATGAATGTCGCCCAATCGCCGCAGGTGGATCCGAATTCCGGGAACGGTCTTGAACTGCGCGCGATTGCTGCGACGGTGGTGGGCGGCGTGGCGATCTCCGGCGGGCGCGGAAATCTTTGGGGCGCGTTTATCGGCGTGCTGTTGCTGGCGTGCGTCAGTCCCGCGCTCACGCATCTGCACGTCGAGGCGTATTGGGAA
>SCTL01000643.1 GCA_004297495.1 Verrucomicrobiota bacterium | reverse complement strand
ACGACGAACGTGTTCGTCGTCCAAAGATCGCCGTGCAAGAGCGTCTCCGGCCCGCCCAGTCGGGCGAGGATTTCCGCGCGCTGCGATTGCTCCTCGCGCAGCCGGTGCAGCCGCGCCAGCAACCGTTCACGCAACGCCGCGTGGTGGGCGGACAACTCCACGCGCGGCGGATGCAACCGTTCCAGACTGTTCAGCGCATCGCGCAGGTTCGTGGCAAAAAAAGTGAAACCGAAATCGCCGCCGTGCAGCCGGCACTCCGGCAGGAGCGGATGACCGGCGAAGCTCGTGTGAATCCGCGCGATGGCCGCCACCGCCGCCTTGACGCGTTTGCGATTCGGATGCTCGGCGCTCAGCGCGTTGTCGCCCAAATCCTCATAGACATGCCACACGCAGCCGCCGTCGCGCGCGGCGGCGACGCCGAGCAGCGTCGGGCCGAGTTCGCCGAGTCCGGCGGCGGGCAGCCAGCGGCGCGCGACCAGTTCGTTCCGCTGCGCGATGGCCGGCTCGAGGCGTTTGATCACCACGGAACTGAGCGAGCCGTTGTTGAAGCGCAGCCGGAAGACGCGCGCGTGCGGCGAGGGCAAAGGCTGTTCCTCCCGCAAACTGCCCAGCACCGGCCGGCCACCCAGCAGTTCGCGCAACAACCCATGCAACTCCTGCAAGCCCGGCTGAGTGCTGCTGGTGAGTGGGTGGATTTGCTCGGGTTGCATGGTGCGTCTCCTTCACGACGTTGCGCAGGCGGGATGCAATTCCGCGGCGAGTCGCGGCTGGTAGGATTTGAGATAGCTCGCGGGTTTTTCCAAAAACAAATGCGACTCGAACGTCAGCAACGAGCTGGCCCAATGGATGTCGTCAATCAGCCGGAAAAATTTCCCGCACTCCGCCAGCCGCCGGATGTTTTGATCGGCGCCGCCGTGCAACGGCCCGTGGGTGGCGGCGCAAAAAACCTCCAGGTCCGGACTGAGCGTGCGCCCGACGAACTGCGACAGGTCCGTCGCCGGCACGCCCCAACCGGCGTATTCCCAATCGAACACGAGCAACTCCAGGCCGTCCGGATTCGCGCGCACACTGACGTTCTTTGTCACGAGATCGCCATGCACCACCGTCGGCGTCAGGCCGTCGCACGCCGCGTGCAACTCCGGCCAGCGCGCTTCGAGTGCGTCGAGTTGCGTCACGAGTTTTTCCAGGCTCGCGAGTTCGTCAGCGCGCAATTCGGGATTCACGGTGTGCACGCTCAACAACCCGCGCGTTTCGTGCAGCCGGTTGAGATAAAAGTCCGCGTCGCGCAACGGCAGGCGCGCGCCGAGATCGGTGGTGAGCGCGGTCGTCTGAAGCGCCGCCAGCCAGCGCGCGGCCAGGGCGCGATGCTCGGCGTCGCGCGGCGAATAGGCCAGGCCGTCGGCGTTTTCGATGAACAACCACACGAACTTGCCGTCCGGCTCGTTCACGTGGCCGTAATAACGCAACGTCGCCAGCGGCAGACGCGGCAACAGTTCCTCGTAAATCATCCGCTCGATGGTTGCGGTCGTTGCCAGACAGCGTTTCGCGATGACCGCCGCGCCGTCTTCGCCCACGCCGGTCAGCCGGTAAACGGCGGATTTGTTTTTGAGTTTCAGGATTTCGATCCCGTTCGGTTCGACCCGCGCCGGCTTGAGCGCGGCCCAGGCCCGGACTGCCCGGTGTTCCGTCAGATTCTCGGGGAGAATCTCGTTTTGGATGGATTTTGACATACGTTTGGATGGGTTAGCTCAACCGTTGACTGCGAAAGCGGTTTCGATGGCGCGCGGCGCAGGCTCGAAGGCGACCACGCGGCCCTGTTCGAGCCGCAGGATGCGGTCGCAATGCTTCAGCGTGCTGGCGCGATGCGCGATGATGAACGTGGTGCGTCCGTGCATGAGCCGCTCCATCGCTTCCACGATGGCGGCCTCGGTGTTCACGTCCACGGAACTCGTCGGCTCGTCGAGAATGAGAATCGGCGCGTCCTTCAGAAACGCGCGCGCGATGGAAATGCGCTGGCGTTCGCCGCCGGAAAGCTTCATGCCGCGTTCGCCCACGCGGGTTTCGTAGCCATGCGCGAGACGCGTGATGAACTCATGCGCGTTGGCGGCTTTCGCGGCGGCGATGATTTCGCTCTCCGTCGCGCGCGGGCGCGCGTAGGCGATGTTCTCGGCGATGCTCGTCGAGAACAGCAGCGGCTCTTGCAGCACCAGCGCGAACTGTCGCCGCAAATCCGCGAGCTTGTAGTCTCGCAGATCAACGCCATCGAGGAGAATCGTCCCCGCCGTCGGATCGTAAAAACGCGTGAGCAAACTCACGAGCGTGGTTTTGCCCGCGCCCGTCGCGCCGGCGATGCCGAGGCACGTGCCGGGTTCGACCTCGAAGAAAATGTTGCGCAGCACCGGCCGCGCTTCGTCGTAGCCGAACGAGACGTTGCGGAAAACCATCGCGCCCGTGGCGTGCGCGAGCGGACGCGCGTGCGGTCGCTCGATCACGTCCGGCGCTTCATCGAGCAACGCGAAGGCGCGCTCCGCGCCGCTGAGATGCGTCTGCATGTTCGCGACTTTCTTGCTGATGCTGCGCAGCGGCGTGTAAAGCTGCGTGAGGTAGCCGAGCACCAGCAGCAGATCGCCGCGCGTGAGCGTGCCGGCCTTGATCGCGCCGACGCCGATGTAAATCACCGTCGCCATGCCCGCCGCCGTGACGAGCGCGACCAGAATGCTGAAGCTGCCTTGCATCCATTCGAGCCGCATCCGCGCCCACATGCCTTGATTGGATTGCGCGATGAAGCGTTCCTCCTCGCGATCTTCCTGACCGAACGCCTTCACCACGCGCGCCGCGCCGAGGACTTCCTGCACGACCGAGAGCGCGGAACTTTCAATCTCCTTCACTTCGCGCGACTGGCGGCGCAGCCGGCGGCGGTACAGGCGCGAGACCAGGAAAATCGCCGGCGACACCGCCAACGCCACGAGCGCGAGCCGCCAGTTGATGCGCAGCGTGACGTAAATCATCGCGATGAACGTGAGCGCCGAGCCGATGGCGGGAATGAGGCCGTCCACCGCGAGCCGCTGAATCGCGGTGGCGTCGTACTGAATGCGATAGGTCGAGTCCGCTGTGCCTTTGGTGTCGTGGTAGGAAAGCGAAAGGCGTTGCACGTGCCGGAAGAGTTGCGCGCGGAAACCGCGCAGCAATTTTTCCCCGGTGTAGGCCGTCAACATGCCGCTGGCGAATTCGCGAAGCTGGCTGAGCAACGCCGCGAGGATGACGAGGCCAATGGCGACGGCGAGCAGGCCGGCGGCGGATTGCATAAGCCTGTCCGGCAGAATGGCGGCGAGAAAACGCGGCAGCGGATGTGAATCAATGACGCTATCGAAAACAATTTTCAGCGGCAGCGGCGTGAGCAGCGCGATGGGAGGCGTGAGCAGACTGAGCAGGAACAATCCGCCGAGATGCGGCCAGCAGGGACGCACCTGGTGGAATAGCCGCCAGTAAAGCGACGATGGTTTGGGGAATGAGTCGGGCATGGTGCTTCATTTGGTTTCGAGTTTTTCTTTTCGCTCCACTTCCCGCACGGCGAACAGGAAAGCGGCCGTCGCCGCGGCACATTCCTGCAAGACGCGCCAGACCAGCAGCAGGGCCGTCGCGTCGAGCACGGCGCACGCTGTCCAACATTCATCGCCGGCTGCCGCGCCAGAAAGCGCGGCGAGAAAGAAGGCAAAGCCGATGGCGGAGAACGAGCCGCGCGGCCACGAGCGGAAACGCAGGAGTTGCCGTCCGCTGCCGTGGTGCTCGACCGCCAGAAAGAGCCGGGCCGAGCCGAAGATGCCGCCGCTCACTTTCAGGTCCCAATGATCACAGTCGCCGCCGCGCACCGCCGCCCAGCCGCGCTTGCGTAGTTTCTTCTCGATGTCCTGCAAACGTTCCTCGACCGGCAGCGAAGTTTTCGTCCAGATGTTGGCCAGCCACGGGCGCGGCAGCGCGTAGCCGGTTTGGGAGCGGCTGCGCCAGAAAATCAGGCCGTGACGCACGCGGCCAATCAAGCGCGCGAGCGGTTGCACCAAGAACAGACACGCCGTCAGCACGCGCCGCTTCCAGAGTTGGTCTCGATCGAGGCGTTCGGACTTGAACGACACGCCCAGCGCGCATCGCGTCGCCTGAACCAGCAAAACTCCGACGGCCAAAATCAGGAACGGCACCGCCCCGAGCAACGGCGACCAGGAAAATCCCAGCAGCGAGAAGCCGGCGAAAATAAAAATCACCAGATACCATTCCGGCATCATCGGCAGCGACTCGACGAGATTGGGCGCGGGTTCGTAGAGCGATTGAAACGGCGCCGTGCCCCACTGCCCGTGATAGATGCGCCGCACGCGCCAGCCGAGATACGTCAGACCGTTCGTGTAGATGCGGCCCGACCAGACGGAGTGGCCGACGGCGTTGTATTTTTCCGGCCACTTGCGTTCGAGCATCGCCTCGGCTTTGCCGTAGCCGCGCTGTTGCTTCCAGTACGTGAGGACGGAATTGCGGCGGTGGTGCCAGACGAGCGCGGCGGGACTGTAACCGAGATTCCAACCCTCTTTCTGCAACCGCCAGCAGAGGTCCACGTCATCGCCGGCGACGTGGAATTGCGGATCGAAACCGCCGATCGCTTTCAGCGCGACGCGGCGGAACGCCATGTTGCAGCCCGGGATATGTTCGGCTTTGCGATTCGTGAGCAGGACGTGAATCGGTCCGCCCGGCGCGTGCGCCACGCAGTCGGCGATGAGGCCGTCGCCGGGTGGCGCGAGATTCGGTCCGCCGACGCCGGCGTATTTTTCCGTGCGCGGATTCAGGAACGCCGCCACCAGATAGCGCAGCCAGTGCGGGTCCGGATACGCATCGTCGTCAATGTAGGCGACGATTTCTCCGGTGGCGGCTTCGAGGCCGAGATTGCGCGCGTTGCTGAGTCCGCGATTCGGTTTGGTGATCACCCAGTCGTGACCGTTTTCTTTTCCGGGCAACGCGCTGCTGAGACCGCGACTCGACGTGTTGATAACGGGGAAGCCGTAATGTTTCGCGAGCAGCGCGGTGTTGTCGCTCGAACCGTCGTCCACGACGATGACTTCGAAGTCGGGATAATCCAGTTTTTGCAGACCTGCGAACGTGTCGCAAATCGTGCGCGAGCCGTTGCGCGAGCAGACGATGACCGAAACTTTCGGCCAGCGCATATTGGCGGCGAACGGGACTTCGGTGAACGCCACGCTCACGGTGTTGAGCGCGGGCTTGGGCTGGCGATCAATCGTCGTGATGCCGAATTTCCAATCGTGCACTTCCGCGCCGCCGCGAAACCACTGGTCGGTCCACGCATAAACGAACACGCCGCCGCAGCCCGCGGCGAACGCGGTGCGCACCTGCCAGTCGAGCACGGCCGCCTGCTTGTCTGCGCCGTGACGCAGACTGTCGAGGCCGAGTTCGGCCATGACGAGCGGACGTTCGCTGGCAATGTTGTGAAGCCGGGCGAGGTAGGCTTCGAGATTTTCCTGCGATTCGAGATAGACGTTGAAGCAGACAAAATCCAGAAACGGCAACTGAAGATATTCGGTGG
>SCTL01000642.1 GCA_004297495.1 Verrucomicrobiota bacterium | reverse complement strand
GCGCGAGTAATTCGCTGTAAGTGAACCGAGCCTCAGCCCAGTAGAGCGCGATTTTTTCAGGACGCTTGCGGGCGCACTCGGCAAAAGCTTGGGCTAAATTCATTGCGCAGATTAGCCGGCGCCGCCGTCCGGTCGCAAGTTGGCAATGCGTGTTGCGTGTTGCGTCAAGTATTTCATCAAGCCTCCGCAGTTACTTGACGCAACACGCAACACGGAACTCAAAACTCAAAACTCAAAACCCTCTTCACCGCACACTTGGCACTGCGCATCCGACCCGCCATACTGCACCGACGTGATTGACACCGAACAGTTGCTCGCCGAATACCTGCCCGTCATCCGCGCCGCCGAATGGATCGCCGTGGATACCGAGGCGGACAGTTTGCACGCGTATCCCGAAAAGGTTTGTCTCATCCAGATCAGCACCGCGCAGGGCGACCGG
Organism: Verrucomicrobiota bacterium; assembly: GCA_004297495.1. Taxonomy (GTDB): domain Bacteria; phylum Verrucomicrobiota; class Verrucomicrobiia; order Limisphaerales; family JADLHS01; genus SCTL01. The sequence goes on along the minus strand of SCTL01000642.1, from coordinate 5,808 downwards.
CTGGTTGATCCGCTCGCGGGGTTCAGCATTGATCCGCTGCTCGACGCACTCAACGCGCATCAACTCATCATGCACGGCGCGGATTACGATCTGCGCCTGCTCCGCAAGCACCACGAATTCGTCCCCGGCGCGATCTTCGACACCATGCTCGCCGCGCGGCTGCTCGGCCACCGGCAATTCGGCCTTCAATCGCTGGTCGAAACCCTGCTCAGCGTGAAACTGGACAAAGGCCCGCAGAAAGCCGACTGGGCGCGCCGTCCACTCACCGAGCGCATGGAAGTTTACGCCCGCAACGACACGCATTTTCTCAAACCCATCGCCGACAAACTCAGAGCTGAACTCCAGGAAAAGGGCCGGCTCGCGTGGCAGGAGGAATCCTGTGCCCGGCTCATCCAAGACTGCACGCAGGGCGCGCCGCCTGATCCCGACTCCCTCTGGCGCGTGAAAGGCAGTCACGCCCTCAGCCGCGCCGCGATGGCTGTGTTGCGCGAACTCTGGCTTTGGCGCGAAGCCGAAGCCACGCACTCGAACCGTCCGCCATTTTTTATTCTCAACCACGAGACGATGGTGGGAATCGCCGACGCCGCCGGCGCGCGACAGCCGTTCGACGAGTTGATTCCGAAACATCTCACACCGCGTCGCCGCCAGGGATTGCAGACCGCCGTGCACGATGGCTTGAGCATTCCCGTTGACCAGCAGCCGAAACACTTGAAACGTCTGCACCACTGGCCGACCGAAGCGGAGAAGCGCCGCTTTGTGGAACTGGCCAAACACCGCGACGCACAGGCGGAGAAACTCGGCATTGATCCCACGCTCATCGCCAGCCGCGCCACGCTCGGGGAACTCGCGCGCGATTGGGATAAACACGCCGCCGAACTGATGAACTGGCAGCGCGAGTTGATGAAGTGATGAAGCTCGACTGTGAGAGGCAAACCCGGGCCGGCGCGAGTCGCTGCCGCGTTTGTGACGTTCGCGCAGTAATCGCGACCGCGGCTGCAACCTGAGTTGCATAGGAGCAAAACAATTACACCGACAAATCCGCACGTTCACAAAATGGTTCTCGCGGTAGCCGCTTATAGTCACAATTAACGTCGCCACATAACGTGAAAATTTTCACAAAGATTCTTGCCGACTGAGCCGGCATCATTATCTTTTGACACGCGCAGAAGGGTTCGAGGCTTTGGGGTCGGCGATTCTCGCCGGGGTTATGGCAGGTCTGCGTGGTGCTGGTAGGCAGGCACAGACCCGATTTCCGTTTGTCAGATTTTTCGAGTGCGGACGTTTTGTCCGCCCGACTCGCGTTCCTTTTAACAACGAAAAACGATGTCAGCGATTTTTCCGAAGTGGACCAATCGGTTGCCGCTCTTGATCATCATTGGGGCGATCCTGATCGGCACGACCGTCGTCGGCGCGGTCTGGTATTATTGCACACCCAAATATACCCGCGTCGGCTATCAGCCCATCCAGCCGGTCGCGTTCTCCCATAATATCCACGTCGAGCAAGTCGGCATGGATTGCCGCTATTGCCACAGCGCGGTGGAGAAATCCTGGTTCTCGAACATTCCCGCTGCGAGCACGTGCATGAACTGCCACAATCAAGTGCTCAAAGACGATCCCAAGCTCGCGCTCGTCCGCGAAAGCGCCGCGACCGGCAAGCCGATTCCTTGGGTGCAAATCCACAAGACGCCCGATTACGTTTATTTCAATCACTCCGTCCACGTGAACCGCGGCATCAGTTGCGTCGAGTGCCACGGCCAGATCAACAAGATGGACGAAGTGCAGCACGCGAAGCCGTTCAGCATGTCGTTCTGTCTGGAATGTCACCGCGATCCCGCCGCGAAGATTCGTCCGCCCGAGAAGATCACCGATTTGAATTGGAAATGGAGCGATGACCCGAACGTCGCCGCGCAGACCCAACGCGCGCAGGGCGAGAAATTCGTCCACGATTGGAAAGTCGAATCACTCCAGAACTGCTCGGCCTGTCACCGATGAAAAAAACTTCCGCACCGATCGCTGAAAACGCCACTGGCCGTCTTTACTGGCGCAGCCTGGATCAACTGGCCGAGACGCCGGAGTTCCGCGATTTTCTGCACCGCGAATTTCCCGAGGGCGCCAGTGAGTTGACTGATCCGCTCTCGCGCCGGCACTTCGTGCAGATCATGTCCGCGTCCTTCCTGCTCGCGGGCTTCGGACTCGCCGGCACGGGCTGTCGCAAGCCGGAAGAGAAGGTGATGCCGTTCTCGAAAGCGCAGGAAGGCTACATCCACGGTGTGCCTCAGTATTTCGCGACCGCGATGCCCACGCGCACCGGTGCCGTGCCGCTCGTGGCGAAGTCCAATGACGGTCGCCCGACCAAGGTCGAAGGCAATTCACTTTATCCCGGCGGCAACGGCGGAACGGATCGTCACACGCAGGCTTCGATTCTGAATCTCTACGATCCGGACCGCGCCACGCGCTTTGCGAAGAACGGCAGCACAGTCAAAGCGGCGGACGCATTGGCCGCGCTCGGTGACTTGGCAAAGAAGTTCGAAGCGAATCAGGGCGCAGGACTTCATCTGATGGCCGAGCGCAAAGCTTCGCCGTCGCGCCGTCGCCTGCACAAAATCGTTTCCGAGAAACTGCCGAAGGCGAAGTGGTATCTCTACGAGCCGATTGATCCGACGATTCATCAGGACGCGGCGACGGCGGCGTTTGGCAAATCCGTCCGCCCGATTTTCCATTACGACAAAGCGGGCGCGATTCTGTCGCTCGATTGCGACTTCATCGGCGCGGAGGAAGACGCGCACAACAACATCCGCCGCTTCGCTGCTGGTCGCAAAGTCGAGACGCCCAAGAGCGAAATGAGCCGGCTCTACGCGGTGGAATCGCTGTTCACGCTCACGGGCATGAACGCGGACCATCGTCTGCGCGTCGCGGCGAGTTCGGTCGTACAAGTCGCTGCGGCCATCGCGGCGGAACTCGGCGTGGACGTTGGCAGCCTCGCGAAGCCGGCCGGCATTGATGCGAAATGGATTTCTGAATGCGCGAAAGATTTGAAAGCCGCGGGCGAGAAAGCTTTGATCGTTGCGGGCATTCGTCAGCCGCTCGCGGTGCATCTGCTGGCGCACGCGATCAACGACAAGCTCAAGAGTGTCGGCAAGACGGTTGAGTTGGTTGAAGCACCCGTGCCCGCGACTAGAATTGAAGGCATTGCCGAACTCGCTGCCGCGATGCAGGCGGGGCAGGTGGACACGCTTGTGTTAGCCGGCTGCAACCCAGCTTACGACGCGCCGGCTGATTTGGATTTCGCCAAACTGCTCCAGCCCACGAAGGGCCGCACGGTCATTCGCCTCGGCTACTCCGAAGACGAAACTGGCGCGCTTGCGGACTGGCATTTCCCGATGGCGCACTATCTCGAATCGTGGGGCGATGCGCTCACGACCGATGGAACTTATGTTCCGATTCAACCGCTCATCGCGCCGTTGTTCGGCGGACTGACCGATTTGGAATTCCTCGCGCGCGTCGGCGGACTCAGCGTCACGAACCCGCACGAGATCGTGCGCGAAACGTTTGCGACGTTTAGCACTGGCGGCGAAGAAGCTTGTAAGAAGTTTTTGCACGACGGTTATCTCGCGGGCACGGGCAACAAATCTGTCAGCGCGAATTTCAATCCTTCCGCACTTCGCGAAGTGCTTTCCAAATTGCCGGAAGCGGATCCTTTGCTGTCGCTTGAGCCTCAAGCCGGTCGTGGCACGGCCCTCGAAGTCGTGTTGTTCCGCGATTACTCGCTTGATGATGGCCGCTTCGCTAACAACGGCTGGATGCAGGAGTTGCCCGATCCGATCACGAAGATGGTTTGGGACAACGCCGTGCTCGTCAGCCGCAAGACCGCGCTTGCGCTGGGCGTGAAGAACGGTGACTTCGTGGAAGTTTCCGCCAACGGACGCAAGATCAAAGGCGCGATCTGGACGCAGCCCGGCATGGCGGACAACTCTCTCGGCATCGCGCTCGGTTACGGCCGCGCGAGGGCAGGGCGGGTCGGCAGCCTCGTGGGTTTCAGTGCTTATCCGCTGCGGACGACAAGTTCTCCCGCGAGTTCCGGTTTCATTCTCACCGGCGCGAAGGTGCAAAAGACCGGCGAGACTTACATCTTTGCCTGCACGCAGGATCATTGGTCCATGGAAGGTCGCGCGATTGTGCGCGAGGCGAATCTCGAATCTTACAGCAAGAGCCCAGCAGTCATCGAAGAAATGAACGCGCCGGAAGCGCCGGACGAAAGCCCGGCGTATCCGAACCCGTTCGATGAAGCGAAAAAGACGGCGCATCATCAGTGGGGCATGTCCATTGATTTGAGCGGCTGCGTCGGCTGTGGCACCTGCGTCATCGCCTGTCAGAGCGAGAACAACATTTCGATTGTCGGCAAGGACCTCGTCGCGCGCGGTCGCGAGATGCAGTGGATGCGCATTGATCGCTACTTCGTGTCGCGTCCGGGCGTGCGTTCGTTCTCCGCGGCCAAGGAAGCCTCGGTTCGCGATGAGAACCAGCAGTTTGAGGATTGGATTGACGACGTGCAGGCGGTGAACCAGCCGATGCTTTGCCAGCATTGCGAGTCCGCGCCGTGCGAGAGCGTTTGTCCCGTGAACGCGACTTCGCACGATCACGAAGGGTTGAATTTGATGACTTACAACCGGTGCGTGGGCACGCGGTATTGCTCGAACAACTGCCCGTATAAGGTTCGCCGGTTCAACTTCCTCGATTACAACAAGCGCTCGCTCAAGGAACTCAAAGGCCCGCGTTATCCGAGTCCGCTCGTGCACAGCACGGACGGCGAATGGGATTTGCTCCGCTGGTGGAAGAGTCCGGAAGCCGGCATGCGCGAGTCCGACGAATGGGATTTGATCAAGATGATCAAGAACCCGGACGTGACGGTGCGGATGCGCGGCGTGATGGAAAAATGCACTTTCTGTCTCCAGCGCATCGAGCAGGCGAAGATTTCGCAGAAGGTCAAGGCCGGCGCGTCCGGCGACGTGGTGGTGCCCGACGGCACGTTCACGACCGCGTGCGCGCAGGCGTGTCCGGCGGGCGCGATCGTGTTCGGCAACGTGGCCGATCCCGAGAGCCGCGTCTCGAAGCTCAAGAAACAGGAGCGCGATTACAGCGTGCTGGAATTTTTGAAGACCAAGCCGCGCACGACTTACCTCGCGCGGTTGCGGAATCCGAATCCGTTGATGCCCGATTACCAGGAGGCTCCGTGGAGCTTCTCAGAATTCGAAACCAAGAATGGACCCGCTGAGCACGGCGCGAAAGAAGCGCACGATCACGAGCATGAACCTGAAGCTGCGCGCGGCGCGGAGAAAGGAGCGCACTAATGTCTGAAGTCGCTTCCCGAATCAAAGTGCCCGTGACGCCGCCCGAGCTGGAGCGCATCCCGCTCGTGCAGAACAACCGCAGCTTCGGCTGGATCTCCGACCGCGTTTCGCAAATCATCGAAGGCCCGACGCCCGCGTGGTGGAAGGTTTCCTTCGCGATCAGTTTCACGTGGATGTGCATCCTCGGCGCGATGCTCGCGTATCAGGTTTCGACCGGCGTCGGCGTGTGGGGCAATCATCATCCCACGATGTGGGGCTGGGACATCATCAACTTCGTGTGGTGGATCGGCATCGGTCACGCCGGCACGCTGATCTCGGCGATTCTCTTCCTGCTCCGCCAACGCTGGCGCACGGCGGTGAATCGCGCGTCCGAAGCCATGACGATCTTCGCGGTGATGTGCGCCGGCATTTTCCCGGCGATGCACGTCGGCCGCGTGTGGTTTGACTGGTTTCTGTTTCC
>SCTL01000641.1 GCA_004297495.1 Verrucomicrobiota bacterium | reverse complement strand
TTGACCAACGTGTCCGCGTCGCAGGCGGGGAATTACAGCGTGACGATCACCAACGCGGCGGGCGCGACGAACAGCGCGAGCGCGTTGCTCTCGGTGTTCACTTCCACGAACAACCTGCTCACCGTGGTGCAATACAACCTGAAAGGAAATTTTGCGTCGGACTGGAGCACGAACGCGGCGCAGGTGCAGGCCATCGCGCGGGAGTTGCGTTATCTCAATCCCGACATCATGACATTGAACGAAATCCCGAACGGACTGCGTTACGAGATGACCAACTGGATGATCGCGTTTTTCCCGGGTTACAATCTCGCCATCAGCACCGGCACGGACGGCGCGATCCGCAACGGCATCATCACGCGCTTCACGATTCAGCGGACGAATTCATGGTTCGACGGCGCGAGCCTGACGAACTTCGGTTACGACGGCACGTTCACGCGCGACATGTTCGAGGCGCAACTGGCCGTGCCGAATTATCCGCAGCCGTTGCATGTCTTCGTCACGCACCTGAAATCCGGCACGAGCAGTTCCGATGACGCAGCGCGGCGCGCGGCGGAGGCGAGCGTGCTCTCCAATTATTTTGCCTACGGCTATTCCAGTTCCAACTCGCTGCATCCTTACTATCTCGCCGGCGACATGAACGAGGACATTCTCATTCCCGCCACGGGCAGCCAGCAGCCGATCCAGCGCCTCACGAACGGCACGGGTTTGATCCTGACCACGCCGCTGAATCCCTACACGCTCACGAACTTCACGCACTCGATCCAGAGCAGCAACGGCCCGGGCCGGCGTTACGATTACATCCTGCCGAACCCGCTGCTCTACTCGAACATTGTCGCCAGCCAGGTGTTCCGCACCGATCTGCTCAATCCCGTGCCGCCGACCCTGAACAGCAATGACGACATCGTGGCCTCGGATCATCTGCCGGTGGTGACGGTCTTTGCGAATCCGTACGACAAACCGTTCAGCGTGCTCTCGGTGGCGCGCAGCAATCAGGCGGTGACGCTCAGTTGGAGATCCGTTCCGGGCCAACCCTACGCGGTGCTTGCCTCCTCGAACCTCTCGGAATGGACGACGCTGGCCACGAACCTGACGGCGGCCAACTACGTTCACTCCTTCAACACGAACCTGAGTGCGCCGCTGAACTTCTTCCGCATCTATCGCGGGCAGTGAAGTGAAGCGAGCGCTGACCTCTCAGCGGCAAGTTGTCCGCGGGATCGTCATTCGTATAGGTTGGGTGCTGAATTTGTGGAAAACAACCCAGCCCGGTTCAAGGCTTTAAGCGTCTCCACGAAATTGCTGACTTGGGTCTGGTTCGTCGGTGAGAAGCCGGCGGGCATTCTCGTGGCCACCTTTAGTCCGGCAACTCCCATCGCTTGAAACACGCCGTCACGGACGTTGGTATTCGCCAGGGAAACACCCAGTAAACGTGGAGTGCCGTTTGAATCTGCCGAAATGACGACTCGCGCTGGAGTCGGTGTTGTCGTCTTGATGTTGGCAAACCAGATGGCCGCCACCGCCATCACCAACACGGCAGCCCAAATCCACAAGAAGCGACGACTGAAAACCTTGCCTGGACTTTCCATGGCGCAATCGAACCTAACGCGTGTTCGCAGCGACGCGCGTGTCAGCTTTCATTGAGCTTCGTGTCCAATTCAGACCGCTGCTTCTCGCTCAAACAGATGCCGAGATAGCCACAGTCGCGACAGACGAACGACAGCGGGGAATAACCCACCCACATCACCTTGCCCTTCGGGGCAAAGTTCCGGAACTGCTTCTCCCAAAACTGACCGGCCACGAGCCTCGTTCCTTTGCAACTCGGACAAACCAATTTGGGTGATAATGGTTCCATCATCGCGACGATCTCATTTCTGTTCCGGCGCGGGCGCGACTGGTTTCTCGCGCTTCCAGACGGACACGGTTTTCCCATCGCCGGGCTTGGTGGTGAAGTCGGTGGGCCGTTCGGCGCCGGGTTTGGTGAAGCACGACTTGAACGTGTCTCCCTCCACTTCGTAAATCCCCAACTGCTTTTTGCCTTTGGTGAACCCGTCGGTCATCTCGTAGTCAATCGTCTTGGGTTTCTTCGCGGGATCAATCGTGATCTTCGCCTGGAGATACATCTGCCCCGACATCGTCGTGGTGGTCTCGTTGCCTTTGCAGACGCGCTTCATTTGCTTGCGCATTTCCTCCGGCATGGTCTGGCCGTCCGCCGAGCCGGAGACCATTGACCACTCGCCTTGCAATCGGGCCAGGTCCTTCTTGACGGCTTCATTCTCCTCGGCCCACGCCGGTGTAAGGGTTGTGGCGACCAATGCGATCAAGGATGCGATTTGGATTGTTTTCATGGTTAGATGTCATGTTTCAACACGTTGTCCGCACTCCGAGGGTCTGGCAGGTTGGTGGTGGCTCGACTCACAACCGCCGGCTATTCCACTCGGACACTATGCACGCTAATGCCACACTCACTCCGCTCATGCGAGCCAAAATGATTCGCCACCACCTCGCCACCGGCAAGACTGACTCTGCAATCCCGAATGCTCTGAAGCCGCCTATAACAGGTAATGGGCGGCGCGATTTGCATTCTACCAGGAATCACACTTTGAACTTTGATTCGCGAAAAATTCCATGTCCAGCGGATTGTTGTCGTGAAATTCCATCAGAGACGTGTTGCATCTGCGCGTTGTCCCAACGAGACAAAACTTGAATGGCCGTGGGCGCAACCCACGGTCATGCAGCAAAACACATTCGACCCCGACGGGGTCGAACAAATTCTGCGTCCCAGTCCGTGGGTTTCACCCACGGCTATTCAGGTTGAGCCGCTTCGCGGCCGATTTGGTAATTGCCACATCTCTGTGACCTTGTTGACACCGATTTGTAACCAGCGGTTCTCTCGTTGGAGTTGAGTCGCGCGGCGGCGGCTGATATTTCTAGCGTCGTTGAAACAGAAAATCCTCATCGTGGACGACGAACCGGAGACAGTTGAACTCGTGGAGTTCAATCTCAAGCAGGCGGGTTACGACGTGGCCACCGCGACCGACGGCGAGGAGGCGCTGGTCAAGGCCAAGGCGCAACTGCCCGCGCTGGTCGTGCTCGATCTCATGTTGCCGGAGATTGACGGCATGGAGGTCTGCAAACTTCTGCGGCGCGATCCGAACACGGCGGGCGTGCCCATCATCATGCTCACGGCCAAGGCGGGCGAGATTGACCGCGTGCTCGGCCTCGAACTCGGCGCGGATGATTATCTGACCAAGCCGTTCAGCCCGCGCGAACTGGTGTTGCGCGTGAAAAAAATCCTCGAGCGCAGCAAGCCCAAGGAAACCGGGGCGGCGGTGATCAAGTTTGGCGATCTGCTGATTGACGAGCCGCGGCATCTCGCGAGCTGGCGCGGACGGAAGCTGGATTTGACGGCGACAGAATTCAAGTTGATCACCGTGCTGGCGCAGCGGCGCGGTCGCGTGCAGACGCGCGACGCGTTGTTGCGTGACGTGTGGGAATACGATGCGGCGATTGACACGCGCACGGTGGACACGCACATGCGCCGCCTGCGCGAGAAGCTCGGCCCGGCGGCGAAATATCTCGATACGGTGCGGGGCGTGGGGTATCGCTTCGTTGAAGGGTAGCAGCCGACGTGAGTCGGCTCAAAAATTCCTGAAGAAGTTTGAGCGGACTTACGTCCGCTGCTACAAGAATCGCGTGACGCTACCGCTGATCATTCTCGCAATCGTCGCATTGCTTGCGCTCCACTTCTGGTGGCGCGCGAAGTTGCGGCGCGTCCGTGAGGAGTGGCAAAGCGAATCTGCCGCGCGCTCCAGTCGTGAACAAGCTGACGTCGCGGAAGCGGGCGCGCGGCAGGATGCTTTGTTCGACAGCATGATCGAAGGCGTGCTGGTGTTGGATGAAACGGATCGCGTGGAATTCGTGAACCGCGCCTTCGCGCAAATGTTCGCGAGCGTGGGCGTGTTGCGTGGCAAGGCGCTGTTGGAAGCGGTGCGCTTGCACGAGATCGGGGAGATCGTGCAGCGTGCACACGCGGAAGGGCGGGTGATTGATCACGAGTTGCGATTGCCCGGCGAGCCGGAGCGGTGGTTGCAAGTGAGCGCGGCGGTCATCACGAACGTCGAGCGGCGGCGACTGGGAACGATTCTGGTTTTCCACGATCTCACGCGCATCAAGAAGCTCGAAGGCACGCGGCAGGAATTCGTCGCGAACGTGAGCCATGAATTGCGCACACCGCTCTCGCACATCAAGGGTTACGCCGAGACGTTGCTCGGGGGCGCGAAGGACAATCCCGAAGTCGCCACACGGTTTCTTCAAACCATCGAGCGCAATGCCGAGCGGTTGCGGTTGCTCATCGAGGATTTGCTGACGATCTCCGAGATTGAATCCGGTCGCGTGCGGCTAGATTTGCAGTCCGTCGCGCTGAATGAACTCGTGGACGGAATGTTTGCGGACTTCCACGGTCGGGCCGGCAGTCGCGACGTGAAGCTTGCGAGCGAAGTTCCCGAACTGCTCGTTCGTGCTGACGCGGGGCGGCTGGAGCAAGTGCTCTCCAACCTGCTCGACAACGCGGTGAAGTACGGCAAGCAAGGTGGCAACGTGGTGGTCGGTGCAAAAACAATTGACGGAAACATGGTGGAAGTTTCGGTGCGTGACGATGGGCCGGGCTTGAGCGCCGAAGCGTGCGCGCGCGTGTTCGAGCGCTTCTATCGCGTGGACAAGGCGCGCTCGCGCGAGCAGGGCGGGACGGGCCTCGGGCTTTCCATCGTGAAACATCTGGTGCAGAGCCACGGCGGTCGTGTGTGGGTGGAGAGCGAGCTGGGCAGGGGAGCAAAGTTTTGTTTTACGCTGCCGGCGGCTTGATGAGTTTGCCCTCACCCCTGACCCCTCTCCCGTCCGACGGGAGAGGGGAACAGCGATCGGGCGCTCTCGACTTTTCGTCGCCTCGTCCGGCGAATCCCGCCGTGCGTTTTCGCCCGCGACGGGAAACGATTCTCCCTCTCCCATCCGATGGGAGAGGGCTGGGGTAAGGGTGAGTTTGGTGCTTGGAATTTGGTGCTGGGTGCTTTTACCCTGCGCGCATGGTTCACGTTGGCATTGGCTACGACGTTCATCAACTCGTCGAGGGGCGGAAGCTCATCCTCGGCGGCGTTGAAATTCCCCACACCAAAGGTCTCGATGGTCACTCGGACGCGGACGCGCTCATGCACGCCATCTGCGACGCGATCCTCGGCGCGTTGGGAGAGGAGGACATCGGGCATTTTTTTCCGAACACCGATGCACGCTGGAAAGGCGTGGCGAGCAGCGTGTTTCTGGAAGAGGCGGCGCGACAGGTGTTGCAGCGCAATGGTCGCATCGTGAACGTGGATGCCACGGTCATCGCGCAGGCACCGAAGATTTATCCGCATCTGACCGGCATGAAGAAAAACATCGCCGACGCGCTGGGTTTGCGCGAAGCGCAGATCGGCGTCAAAGCGACCACGAACGAGCACATGGGATTCATTGGTCGCGAAGAAGGCATCGCCGCGATGGCGGTGGCGAGCGTGGAACTGCCGTGAATTTTCCCCGCGAATGAACGCGAATGGACGCGAATTAAAATGAATCTCCCACAACTCACCGGCGAGGCGCTTAAACTCAATCCCACTGCGGCAGACCGGGTGAAATTGATTCGTACTCATTCGCGTTCATTCGCGGGCTAACCCATGCCTAAAGCCGAAATTAGTTGGAAACGGGAGACCGAGGAGGGCCAAAAACTTCAGGTCTATGCGCAACGCGTGGGCGGCGAGTGGCTGTTCTTCCATCGCGGAAAACGCTACGACCAATGGCAGCCCGTGCCCGAGCCGCCGCTGGAGGATTGGATGGAACTGCTCGACGCCGTGCAACGTCTGGTCACGCGCCGGCGTTTGCAGCCAGTGCACGAGGAATTGGTGCGACGGAGAATTCGCGAACGGTTTCCGGAGGCGCAAGTCTAGCGAGGTTTTTAATCAACTTTCGCCAATCCTCTGGTTAGGCCGCTCAGTTGGGTGTGACTCCATACTTACTAACTCTGTCTTGTGCATCGAACTTAAAACCCAGAGCCTCATCGTCAAGCGAATATGCTCCGGCGCGCTCCAATCCCAAAACATAAACGATGTCCCACTGTGGGAATCCCATCTTCGCCGGTTCGCCCGGTGTCGGCTCTCCCAAAAGCTCGATTACCTGTTGTCGCGTCCATCCGCTGAACTTGTGATGTCGTAGCAGGTCGTCAATCATCTGGCTGCGGACTGTCCGATGCTGTTCGATGGAAGGAGCGCGCTTCCACGCCACCGCCTCGAAAGGAATGCGCTTCACATCGCTGCCGCCGCAACCCAGAAGCGCGAACAAAGCTCCAAACAAGATGATGGTGGATGTTCGCATAGCGTGTCGAGCGGCCTAACTATTATTGGACAGCGCAAAGTTCCGCCTATCCTTCTTCATGTGCCGACGCTATTCCTGCGGAATTTCCCCGTCGAGCATGGATTCTGTCGGAAACCTACGCGCCTTTCTTCGCTCGCTCGACGATGGCAGGCCAGGTTTTCTCGAACTCGCCGACGAGGCTTTTGAAGGCGGCTTTCTCAACATCGCGTCGCGCGTGGTCCACAGCATCGAGCGAAATCAGATTGTTGCCCATGACATCCTTCTTCTCGTTCGTTTCCAGCGCGCCGTAAATAAATCCAGTGCGTGTATCAATCACCAGTGCCGACGCGGTGACGTGAATGTTGATCCGGTTCAGCGGTGACAGGCCCAGTGTCACTTTCGTCAGGACGGGCGCGCGGTCGTTGTCGTGGAACGTGGTTTCAAAGGTATAAAGTAAAACCATGTCCGCTTTGAGTCGCGCGGCGGCGTCGCGCAGTTCACGGTCAGATTGCAACGTGTTTGGCAGGAGCAAACGACTGATGCCGATGATGCCGCTCACGTCGGGTAACTTGCGCAGGCGTTCCAGGTCCGCGTCATCCTCCACTTCGCGCGCGGTGACGACGGTGTAACGCCCGTCGCCATAAGTGCCGCCCTCGTGTTCGGTGTAGTAGCTTCGATAGCGCGGCGCTTGCACGCGCACAGCCACGATGCCCGCCGGAAATCCCGCCGCCGGTTTCGCGGCGAAACTTTCGCGCATGGACGTGCTCGTGATGCCGGTGAGATCAGCGCGACCGCTCGGCGGAATGTAACTGGCGCAGCCACTCAAGAGGAGACCGATGGCGCAAAGGCCAAGGCAGGCTGCGGAGATGGCAAGCTGGCGGGAAATCCTTTTCATGCGGCGAATCTTGCGAGCGTCAGGATTGGTTGTCTAGCCGATTTGAATCACCAGCGCGGTGGTGTTGTCGCGGCCATCGCGTTTCACCGATTCGTCCACGAGTTGGTGCGCGGTCTTGGCGGTGATGCGCGCGGATTTTCCGTGGCGCAACAGCTCGGCAATGTTTTCGTCGAACAAGCCTTCGTTCAGTCCGTCCGAGCAGAGCAGGAAGATGTCGCCGGAATTACATTCCACGGCGCCGACATGCGGTTCGACGAATTGATTCGCGCCGCCGAGGGCTTTTTGCAGCAGATTGCGCCGTGGATGATTCCGCGCTTCCCACGCGGAAATTTTTCCCTGCCGAAACAGCCAGCCCACGTGCGTGTCGTCGTGCGTGAGTTGAATGAGGTGATCGGCGCGGGCGGAGAGATAATAGATGCGGCTGTCGCCGATGTGACCGAAATACATCCAGCCCGGCGTGAACCAGCAGAGGCTCATGGTGGTCTGCATGTGATGACATTCCTCATACGAGCCGCCGAGATAAACCAGCGCGCGATGCACTTCGCCGAAGAGTTCCGTCAGGACGTCGGCCCAGCCGCTCTGCAAGCCGCGCGCGGAATTCGCGAACGAGCGCGGCAGCAGCGTGGCGGTTTTCTCGACGGCGATGCGGCTGGCGTATTCGCCGGCTTTCGCGCCGCCCATGCCGTCGCAAACCGCGAAGGCGAAATCCGTGTGCTGCGTGGAAGCTTCGCCGTGTTTGCCGAGGCGATGCACTTCACGCGCGTCGAACTGGAGACCGAGAAAGGAATCCTCGTTGTTCTTGCGCACCTTGCCGGTGTCGGTCCAGCCAGACCATCTCAAAGTGTCGGCGGTGGGTGACTGCTTTTTGCGGGCGGCGGTCATGCTGGCTTGGATTGAGCGCCGGGGAGCAGGGTGGCGAACTCGAAGTCTATCAAGCAAAAGCGACCGTCGCTCTGACGATAGGTGACGTTGCGCGGGTCGGGATCGTCGTGGCGCACGCCGTAGGATTCGAGTTCGGCGAAGAGTTCCTTGCAGCGCGCGTCGTCGAGATGCTCGACGCGTGAGCCGCAACTGGTGGTGATGATGAAAAGCTCTTTTGTGTTCGCTTCGAGCAGTTGTGGGACAAAATTGCAACCGCGCGCGGCGAGATGGCGCAGCACCTGCACCTCATGCGCGAAACGCTCCGCCGCGTTCGGGCCGTGATAGGCTTTGATCACGCGGCCATCGAACGTGAGGTTCACGGTCGAGCGCAGTGTGTCTTTGACTTTGAGCATGGCGCGGATTCGATTTCAGCGGGCGTGTGTTGGCCACACCCCGCCCACCGTCGTTTCGCTCCGACTATTGCTCAAACGTGGAGCGATGGAAAGCCCGCTCGCAAAGTCGGATTTCGATCAGAACAGTTCCTGCGAATTCAGTTCTGCGGACCTTTCTCGAAGCAGTCGCGGAGCGTGGCGGCCAGTTCGAGTGAGCCGCAGGGTTTAGGCAGATAGATGATGTCCTGAGTCTCGGCCGGCGACTTGTGGACGAGGTCGTCGCTGTAGCCGCTGGAGATGATGACGGGGAGTTCAGGGCGGGCTTTG
>SCTL01000640.1 GCA_004297495.1 Verrucomicrobiota bacterium | reverse complement strand
AGAATCACAATCGCCATCGGGCCTTCGATCTCGCGGCCCGCTTCGCCGGAGCCAATCGCAAGCGGCAACAGGCCCAGCGCGGTCACAGTCGCGGTCATGAGGATCGGCATCAGCCGCTCGCTCGCGCCGCGCATCGCGGCGTCGAGTCCCCACGTCATGCCCTCCTCGTTCACCAGATGCTCGAAGTGCGAGATCATCATGATCGAGTTGCGCATCGTGATGCCAAACAACGTCACGAAACCGACGAGCGAGCCGATGGTCAATCCACCCGCTTCGCCCGGATCACCGAATACGCCCGTCAGCCAGACCGCCAGCACGCCGCCGACGAGCGCGAACGGTACGTTCACGAGCACGAGCAAAAGATTCCGCCAGTCATGAAACACAATTGTCAGCAGCATCAGGATTCCCACCGCCGCGATGGCCGAGTGCAACAACAGTTCGCGCTGCGCCTTTTCCTTCGCCTGCGCCGCGCCGCTGAACGTCGCGTAAGTTCCGGCGGGGAAATTCACTTTCGCCGCGACTTGTTTCTTTGCTTCCTCGACGAACGAACTGACATCGCGTCCACTCGTCGCGCACGTGACCGTCTGCCGACGACGCGCGCCTTCATGCAGGATCGAGAAGCGCCCGCTCGACGGAAACACGTCCGCCAATTCGCGCAGCGGCAGCAACGCGCCTTGCGAACTGCGCAACACCAGCGAACCGATGGCTTCCGGGTCTTGCCGGCCTTTTTCTTCGAGAATCACGGCGACGTCGGCCACTTGATTCGCGGGATGCGTCTGCGCCACGACCTCGCCCCGATAGGAAACTTGAATCGCCTCCAGCACTTCCGCCGGGCGAAAACCGAACTGTGTCATGCGGTCGGGACGCAACCGCACGACCGCGCGCGGCGCGCCGGGCGGCGACTTCACCTGCACGTCGGCGTTGCCGGACACGGTGTTTAATACGTTCGCCACTTCGCGCGCTTTCGCGTCGAGCACGTCCAAGTCGTCGCCGAAAATGTTCACGACCACGGGCGCGGTTTCGCCGGCGATGGTTTCGCCGATGCGGTCGCCGAGAAACGTCAGCACTTCAAATTGGATGCCGGGAAACTTTTTCAAAATCTCGCGAATCTCGTCCGC
The DNA here is from genome assembly GCA_004297495.1 of Verrucomicrobiota bacterium. Lineage (GTDB taxonomy): Bacteria > Verrucomicrobiota > Verrucomicrobiia > Limisphaerales > JADLHS01 > SCTL01. The sequence continues at coordinate 923 of SCTL01000640.1, read as the reverse complement.
CATTTTCTCCTCCTCCTCGCCAGACATGGGCTGGAGGTCCACGTGAAACTCGCTGCGATGCGGCCCCCACGGGTCCTCGCCCAATTCCGCGCGACCGATCTGTTGCTCCACTGTCGCGATGTGATTGCTGTCCGCGAGCAACGCCTCGGAAATCTTTGTCCCGATGCGTTTCATCTCCGGCAACGAAGTGCCTGGCGCCGTGAAAACCTGGAGCACGAAATGTCCCTCGCGAAACTCCGGCAAAAATTCCCCGCCGTGCGGCAGCCGCGAAATCGCCGCGACACAAAACACGATCACCACCGCCATGATGGCGCGCGGATGTTTCGTGATGAATCCCAGCGCGCGGCGATAACGCTCCTTGAGCCAGTGCTGCACGCGCGGCTCTTCATCGTTGCGCACGCCTTTGTCGAAGAAGAGATACGCCAGCGCCGGCGTGAGCGTGAGCGCAACCAGCAACGACGCCATGATTGCCAGAATGTAACTCAGCGCGAGCGGCGCGAAGAAACTGCCCTGCAATCCCGTGAGCGTCAGCACCGGCAAAAACACCAACGCCACGATGAACGTCGCGAACACCACTGCCCGCCGCACTTCAAGCGACGCTAGTAACACCACGCTGATCACTGGACGCGGATGAGCGTGGGTCTTGTTCTCGCGCAACCTCCGGAAAATATTTTCCACGTCAATGATCGAGTCGTCCACCACTTCGCCCAGCGCGATGACTAGGCCGCCCAACGTGATCGTGTTAATGGTGATGCCAAGTTTTTCCAGCACTACGACCGCCGTGAGCAAAGAAATCGGAATCGCTGTCAACGAAATCGCCGCCGTACGCGCACTGCCCAGCAGGAGGAACAACACCACGGCCACTAAAATTCCGCCGAGCGCCAGCGAATGTTTCATGTTCCGCAACGCCGCTTCGATGAACG
>SCTL01000639.1 GCA_004297495.1 Verrucomicrobiota bacterium | reverse complement strand
CGGGCCGCGTCCGTGGCCAGGCGCAACCGCGCCTCGCTTTCCAGCAACGATTCATGCTCCCGCTCCGCCTCCACCGCGCCGGTGAGAGCCAGGTTGGCGAGATGCTCGTTCGAGACGCGCGCCACCTCCAACGCCTCGCCCAGTTGCGCGGCGGAACGATGCGTCCGCTCGACCAGCCAGCTCAACAACCCGCCCACGCCAACCATGGTCAGCAACTGCACCAGATCGAACGGCTGCTCGACCCGGAAACTGTACAACGGCGGAAACAGAAAATACGCCGCGGCCAAACCCGACAAAACCGAAGCCGTCAGTCCCGGACCAAACCCGCCGTAGTACGCGGTCAACACAATCGGCAGGAAGAAAAGAATCAGCACCGGCCGGTCGTTGGCGAATCCACTCAACGCCAGCCGCGCTCCCAGCGTCAGCACCACCAGCACCACCGCCGTGCAATAGTGGAGCACCCTTCGCGCGCGACCGGTTTGCCCACTACCTAGAGATGTTAATAACTTCGGCGTCATCACGGTTTTTCAATAACGGGTGTCAACCTCCCTTGTTCCCTGGCGAAAGCTTGTTGAATTACTTGGAACTTTGCAACTGCGATGCTCATCAAATTTTCGCCGCGCTAAAAAAAAATTCCACCTCGCCTAGCACCGCCGGATTCCGCTAATCTCTCAGTCTGATTCTGGTAGGGACGCGTTCCACCGCGTCCCTGACTTTTCCCACCTCGCTGGAATTTGGGACGAGGTGGAACTCGTCCCTACCACAGTTTGATTTTGCCATGATGACAAGCTCACAGATTCGCCAAAGCTTTTTGGACTTCTTCAAGTCGAAGCAGCACACCATCGTCCCCTCGTCCTCGCTCATGCCGGACAGCCCGAACCTGCTGTTCACCAACGCGGGCATGAACCAGTTCGTGCCCATCTTCCTCGGCCAGACCAAATGCCCCTACACGCCCGGTCGCGCCGCCGACACCCAGAAATGCATCCGCGCCGGCGGCAAACACAACGACCTCGACGACGTCGGCCTCGACACCTATCACCACACGTTCTTCGAGATGCTCGGCAACTGGAGCTTCGGCGATTACTTCAAGCAGGAGGCGATTGATTGGGCGTGGGAACTCGTCGTCGGAACCTGGAAGTTCACGCCGACGCGTCTCTACGCCACGGTTTACAGCCCGGACAAATCCAAGAACGACCCGAGCGAGTTCGATCAGGAAGCGTGGAACTATTGGGCCGAGAAATTCCGCAGCGTCGGACTCGACCCCAACGTCCATATCGTCAACGGAAACAAGAAAGACAACTTCTGGATGATGGGCGAAACCGGCCCGTGCGGTCCGTGCTCCGAACTGCACGTGGATCTAACTCCCGAGGGAAACACCAAAGGTTCGCTCGTCAACCAAGGCGACGCCCGCTGCATCGAGATCTGGAATCTCGTCTTCATCCAGTTCAACGCGAACCCCGATGGCACGTTCTCGCCGCTGCCCGCCAAGCATGTTGACACCGGCATGGGCTTCGAGCGCGTGACCAGCATCATTCAAGGCACGAAAAACCTGACCGATTTCAAGCACGCCAAAATTTCCAACTACGAGACCGACATCTTCCGCCCGATCTTCGACGAACTGGAAAAACTCAGCGGCAAGAAATACGGGAGCACGCTGCCCGGGGGAGCACACGCGCCCTCGCGTGTGCCCGACTGCGCCCCCGCAGTCGGGG
>SCTL01000638.1 GCA_004297495.1 Verrucomicrobiota bacterium | reverse complement strand
CGTTGCTCCTGGCGAATGGCGAGCCGCGCGCCAGCGCGGCGAAGGACACCTTTGCCGATCCGATCGGCTCCCAGATTGCGGGATATAGATTGTTGCAGATGATGGGCGAGGGCGGCTGCGGGGTGGTTTACATGGCCGAGCAGGAGAAGCCGGTGCGGCGGCGGGTGGCGCTCAAGGTCATCAAGCTGGGCATGGACACGAAGAGCGTCATCGCGCGTTTCGAGGCGGAGCAGCAGGCGCTGGCGTTGATGGATCATCCCAACATCGCGCGCGTGCTCGATGCGGGCGCGACGGATTCGGGCCGTCCTTATTTCGTCATGGAACTGGTGCGCGGCACGAAGCTCACGACCTACTGCGACCAGCACCAGCTCAGCATTCGCAAGCGGTTGAATCTGTTCGTGCAGGTTTGCCACGCCATCCAACATGCGCACCAGAAGGGCGTCATTCACCGCGATATCAAACCGTCGAACATTCTCGTGACGTCGCACGATGGCGTGGCGGTGCCCAAGGTGATTGATTTCGGCATTGCCAAGGCCATTGAAGGACGGCTGACGGAGCAGACGCTCTTCACGCCGTCCGAGCACTTCATCGGCACGCCCGCCTACATGAGTCCCGAGCAGGCGGAGTTCAGCGGTCTGGATGTGGACACCCGCAGCGACATCTACAGCCTCGGGGTGTTGCTGTATGAATTGCTCACGGGCAAGACTCCGTTCGACCAGAAGGAACTGATCGCGTCAGGCGTGGAGGCGATGCGCCGCATCCTGCGCGAGCGCGAGCCGTTGTCGCCGTCCAACAAGTTGAAGGAACTGCGCGCCGACGAGTGGACTGAAACGGCCACGCGCCGACGGTGTGAACCGGCCCGGTTGAAATCCCTGTTGAGTGGAGACCTCGACTGGATTGTCATGAAGGCGTTGGAGAAGGATCGTCGCCGGCGTTACGAAACCGCGAATGGACTGGCGTTGGATGTCATGCGCTATCTGGAACACGAGCCAGTCGTCGCCAGCCCGCCGAGCCGGCTCTATCGTCTGCAAAAACTCGTCCGCCGAAATCGCGTGGCGTTTGCCGCCGGGGGCGTCGTGACCGTGGCGTTGGTGGCTTGTTCAGTTGTGTCCACCTGGCTGTTTCTGAAGGAGCGTGACGCGCGGCGGCTGGCGGAAACCGCCGAGCAACAGAAGAACAGTTTGCAAAAGGAAGCCGAGCATCTCGACCAATTGCGTCAGGCGGCGGAAGACCGGCAGAAGCTTTTGGAAGTGGAGTCCCTGTTCAGTCGCGGCGAGCGTGAGAAAGCAGACGCGCTGCTCGCTCAGATTTCCGAGCCGAAGCCGACGAGCGACGACGCAGTCATCTACCGGGAACTCGGCGACTGGCATGCCGCCGAAGCTCGCTGGCCGGCAGCGGCGGATCGCATTCGAGTGCTCATTCAAATCAATCAGACCACGGGCGCCGACACCACTTTGGATGACTCCCGTTACGCGGCCTTGCTGGTGGAACTCGGCAAGACGGCCGAATACGAACGGTTTCGCGAGTCGCTGATCGCGCGCTACGCGGGCACGGGCGACGCCATCATCGCTGAACGAATCGTCAAAGCCTGCTTGTTGAAACCGGCGAATGCGGAACTGATGCGGGCGCTGGGCCGGTATGTTGACGTGGCGGAGGCGTCCCTTGAACGGAGCAGTCAGGACCTGGATGTCGCGATGGCTTCCTGGCGCGCCTACACCCTGGCGTTGAGGGCGTATCGGCTGGGGAATTATCGGATGGCCTTGGAGTGGTGTGAAAAATCGAGAGACTACGATTTGGGAATGCAGTCCCGTGTGATGAGCGTTCAGATCATTCAGGCGATGGCGCACGCCCGGTTGGGGCAGGAAGATCAAGCGCGGGTTGAACTGGCGGAAGCCCGCGCCGTCGTCGAGGAAACCTTCAAGCGCGGGGTGATGAATCAGCCGAGGTGGGAGGGCTTCTGGTTCGACTGGGTGTTCGCGCGGATTCATCAGCGCGAGGCGGAAACTTTGCTGCCCTGAATCCAGCTTCGCGTTTCGCTTCTTTCGGTTCGCAGGTCTTCATGCCCTTGCAGCGATTCCATTGGTTTTCTTGTGTCCGGTTGCCTGTCGTTTGTTTTGTCCTCCCTCCTTTTGATTTTTTTTGGCCGGATTTGGATTGGAGCGTCGCATGACAGAGTGAAGCCATCGTGTTGACTGGACGCAAAGCAAACAGCGTCTTCGGCATTTGGCAGCTAAAACGACACCTGAGCAGAGTCCAAAATGAAAACCATGAACCCCACCCATCCCCAAAATCCCAAGCCGCGAAATCGCGCATTCAAACAATTAACGGCGGTCGGCCTCTCTTTGCTGACGCTTGTCGGATTGCCGTTCGCCAGTCGCGCCGATGGCAACTGGACTGGCAACGCAGCGGATAACAACTGGGATAATCTGTCGAATTGGAGCGCGGACCCAAGTGGGGCCGCTGCCTTTGTTAACACGAACAACAACCGACCCATCGTCACCGCCAATAACACCGTTGTTATTCCGAACGATATTAAAATCGGCGCATCGCCCGGAACCACCGGGCGGGTCGATGTCGTTTCAGGCACCTTAAATTATGTCTATTGGTCCTTTATTGGTGATTGGGATGGTAACGGCACGCTGAATATCGCTGACACCTCAACCAGCGGCGGTGCCTTTACGGGTTATGGCCTGGGGAGCGGCAGTTACGTTTCGGCCAATGCGGCCGGGAATGCCAACTTGCAAGTGGGTCTTTATCAGTCAACAGGCGTGATCAACATGAACACTACTGGGACGCTGGACACCCAAAACCTCAATATATCGCCGAACGGTCAGGCGGGATCGGGCACCGTTAATCTGGACAACGGCACAATCAACGTGACCGGCGAGGTGCAGGTTGGTTCCAGTTTTTGGGGCAATGGCACCACTTCCCTTGGCTATTTGAATGTGAGCGGCGGCACTGTTAACGCCGATATCATCAGTGTCGCTCGCGGCGACAACAACAGCGCCGCAATCAAGGGCACTGTCAATCTCACGGGCGGCACGTTGAATACCAAGCGGTATTTCACCTTGGCGTTTGCGGGCAGCAGTTCCCTGCTTGCCGCAGTGACCAACAGCGGCGGCACCATCAACGTTAACACGACCGGCGGCGGCAATTTGGAGATGGGTGTTTGGGATCCGGCGAACCTGCGGTTCGTGATGAATTCCGGCGCGGTCACGCTGCAAAACAACGCCTCCATGATCTTTGGCGTTCTGGGTCAGTCGGGCACCGGCACGTTTGAGCAGAACGGCGGCACGGTTGCATTCTACAGCGACGCCGGCACGACCTTGGGCGGCACGGGCGGCATCGTTCTCGGCAACCAGGGTGCTCAACCTTGGGAGGTCAGCTCCGGCACCTACAACTACAACCTCAACGGCGGCACCTTGACGGTTCCGCAGATCGGCAAGACGAGCGTTGCTGGCACGGGCAACTTCAACTTCAACGGCGG
>SCTL01000637.1 GCA_004297495.1 Verrucomicrobiota bacterium | reverse complement strand
TGGAACTTGCCCTGGGCATCGGAAGCGGCCACCTCAAGGTGGTAGCACACGGTGTTGCTTTCCACCGGGCCGCCGGTATCGCCCTGCCACTCCATCACCACGACCGCGCCGGCCACGGGCTGATGGGTGCCTTCTTCCAGCACCATGCCGTCGATAGGCCCGCCGTTCAAATAATCCTGCCCCGCGCAGCCGCACAACGCCAGCGCCACGACGGCCCAGCCCCTTCGACCATTACCCGCAAGATCCATCGCACCTCCTCGTTACATGCCGTCGATGCGCCACACCCCGTCTTCGCCGCGGATCAGGTAGATCAGGTAGCCGCGCGGGCCGTCGACAGTATTTCGCACGACCAGGTATTCCGCATAATCGCTCCCGATGCGCCCGTCCTGGATCGTACCGAGGCCGTCCACTGCGGCGGCGAGATTGGACTGCAGTGCCGTGAACACTGCCCTGTACTTGTCGTAGGCGCTGGCCGTCACCGCGGTGAGCGCCCCGGTAATGTCGCCGCCTTTCAACCGGCTCAGCATGCCGGTGTAGACGCCCCGCAACATCGGGTCCAGGCCAGTTGCGGTAGTCACGCTGATGACAAAGCTCTGCGAGGTGACATTGCCCAGACTGTCGGTGACCGTCAACCGGATGCGGTAGGTCCCCGGCACGATGTAGGTGAGCATGAACGCCGAATAGTTGACCGTAGTGTCGATGATGCCGTCGTCGCCGTGGTCCAGCGCGACCGTCTGTACGGTGGCGTTGTTGGCGGGCGTGACCGTAAAGGTGACCGTGAGTGGCGCGAAGCCCGTGAGCGGAGCGGCGGTGATCGTGGCGGCGGCGGAACTTGGTTGATAGGTGACGCTCACTCCCTGGCTAAACGACTGCCCCTCCTGGGTAGTCAGCGTCGCGGTGAGGGTGTTGGTGCCCGCGCGTAGCGGCACGTTGGCATAGAAATTCCCGCTCCCATCCAGACTCGCTAACACGCCGTTCACATTCACCCCGGAGTTGGCGGGTGCGCTCACGGTGCCGCTCACGCTCGCCGCTGGGTTGGTGAGCGTCGTGCCATCGGTCGGGGTCGAAATCCTCAAGGGGATCGGACTGACCGTGACGGTGACCGGCGCCGAGGTCGTGGCGGTCCCCAGGTTGTCGGTGGCCCGCGCCGTCAGGGAATAGGCCCCCGCCGCCATGCCGGACCAAGTGTAGGTATAGGGCGCGGCGGTGACCGTGGCGAGCAAGGTGGCGCCCTGGAAAAACTCTACTTTGGTGACGCTGCCGTCCGGGTCGCTCGCCGCCGCGCTGAGGACGAGAGTGCCAGAATCGTAGATCGTGGTCCCCTCTTGCGGCGAAGTGAGGGAAACCGCGGGCGGCTGATTCGGCGGACTCACGGTCACAGTTACGGGCGAAGAGGTGGTCGTTCCCCCACGGTCGTCGGTGGCGCGCGCGGTCAGCGTGTGCGTGCCCAGGGAAGCGCTTGACCACGTCATGTCATAGGGCGGCGCATTGCCGGCACCGAGCGTGTTGCCGTCGGCGAGAAACTCCACCACGGTGACCGTGCCGTCGGAGTCCGAGGCGTTGGCTGCCAGGGGAATGGTCGCCGGGGCGCTGAACACCGCATTGTTCGTCGGCGAGGTGAGGCTGACCACGGGCGGCGCGTTGGGGCCGAGCACGTTGATGGCGGTCGACACCCATGCGCTGGAGCCGAGGGTATCGACGGCTTGGGCGCTGATCGCGTAGTTGCCTTTCGGGACGTTCGTCCAGGTATATTGATAGGGTGGCGTCGTGGCGGTTGAAAGCAGCGTGGCGCCATTGTAGAAGCTGACCTTGCTGATGGTGCCGCTCGGACTCACGGCATCGACGGCAAGCGGGATGGTGGCCGGGGCGTTGAAGCTGCCGCTCGCCGGCGAGGTGAAGGCGAGCTTGGGAGTGTCGCCGCCGATGACGCTGATGCTCGCGGTGTCTACGGTCTTGTCGGTGCGCACGACCGAGAGGTTGAGGGTGTTGCTACCCAGGAATATCGGGATCGTGGTCGAGAAACTTGTGCCGTTCAAGGTGGCCAGTCGGTTGCTGTTGCCGTTGTCCACCCAGACGCTGGTCGTCATTGGGTCACCCGAGTAAATGCCGCTCACGTTGACGCTACCGCCATAGACCGTGGCGCCGTTGGCCGGCGTGAAGATCATCACCTTGGGGCCGGTGACGGTGACCGTGATAGCCGTCGAGGTGGTCGTCAGACCGGCGTTGTCGGTGGCGACGGCCGTCAGGGAATAAGTACCGCCGCTGACGTTGTTCCAAGTGAGGGTGTAGGGGACGCTGGTCTTGTTGCCGAGTCGCGTCGTTCCTTGGTAGAAGTCGACATTGGTGACCGTGCCGTCGCTGTCGGCGGCCGTTGCGGTGAGCGTGATGGTTGCCGGGGCGGCATAGGTGGCGCCGTTGGCCGGGGTGGTGAGGCTGACCGTGGGCGGCTTGTCGGTGGAGGGTTTGCCAGCCCAGGAAGCCGCAGTCACGAAGGCGAGAATGACGCCGATCGTCA
>SCTL01000636.1 GCA_004297495.1 Verrucomicrobiota bacterium | reverse complement strand
CGCGGCACTCCGGGCCGCAGCGTGTGAAGAGGGGAACAGGTTTCGGAATTGCCGTTGCACAACGCTGGCGAAGCGCTGCGGCCCGGAGTGCCGCGCGCCGGTGCGTCGTCGCTGGCGCAGACAACTAAAAAGCCGGAGTCGCGTTCGACTCCGGCTTCGTGCAATTGAAATCAGGAATTACTTCGCGCCTTGATCAATCCAGGCGCGAACCAATCCGACCTGTTCCGCCGTGAGCGGCTTCGGCGGCGGACCCTGCGGGCCGCCTTTGCCGCCGGCACCGGCACCACCGCCGGGAGCGCCTGCGCCGGGAGCGCCAGCTTGGGGATGATCGCCGTTGCCTTGACCTTCTTTCGGCTGACCGCCTTCGCCACCACCCTGACCTGGTTGACCACCGGGCCCGCCTTTTCCGGGGCGACCTTTGCGCGGTTTGGGCGGCATGGCGGATTCAGGGTCAAGTTGGGAGACGGCTTCCACAATCAGGCTTTTCGCGCTGTTGCTGACCACGAGGATTTTGCCTTCCTTGCTGCCTTTCAAAACGCCTTCGAGTGAATCGAGGCGCAGGCCGGCCTTGGGTTTTTCCGCGCCGTGACACTTGATGCACGAGGCGTCGAGGAGCGGCTTGATATCGGTGGCGTAGGTGACGCCGGTCTTCGTGGATGCGGGCGGAAGTTTGCTGGCGTCGAACGCCGCCGAGGCGGAGGCGACCGCGCCGGCGATGAGGATTGCTGAGATCGTTTTGGCTGTTTGCATTTGTTGTTTCGTCATTGTTGGCAATTGGGACGGTAGAGCTTCCGAATTACTTCAAACGAAGTCAAGAAATCCACGGGCGCAATCGGGTGATTACCATTTCAATTCTTGCAACCGCCGCGCGACTTCCTCGGCTATTATTCTTTTTCGGCAATTGTTGAAGTAAACGAGCTACCGAAGCAGGTTTTGCCAAACCACACATAGTCAATAAACATGCGCTCTGTATCTCCTCTCTTTTTCAAAAAATAGACGATCCAGACTTGCTCTTCGTGGGTCAGCGAGAACCACTCCCCCCGAACGCGCTTATGCGCGTAGCGGCTATGAAGTCGTTTTTCCTCCACAATGTCTGCTGGAATTGAAAGACGCATTACGATTTCAGGGACTTCTGATTGCAAAGTTCGCTCACGTTTTGTTGGGGTTCTACTTTGGCCGATCTTCCAACGCCCGTTGCGCAAGTCTTCCATCAAATATACGAACGTGTTGTATTTGCTCTTGCGGAGACTCTCCAAATCTTCAGCAGCCCTTCTTTCACGCGCTCGGTTTTCCTCGTTCTCTAACTTAGCTGCTTGTAATTTGGCTTGCCGCTGGGCTTTTCTCGCCAGCAACTTTAGTCGCTCGTTGACGAACGGTGTTTTCCTAAATACGCATTGACCCTGAAGTTGGCCGGGGCTCTTGGCCAGTATTTCAAAATCTTTCGAGCAAGCATAGGACTGGACCACGACCTCGTTCTCCCAAGCTTCTTTAACCCACGAACGCAAGCACTCGGCGCGCGCAAACTGATCGAGCTGTAGCCAGCTGTGGAACTGGCAATAGACGTCGGACGGGAGACCGTGCTTGTGGAATGCTTTACCGAGTGCGTGGTGAATTTCCAACCTGTCGTCCCAGTTTTTATTCGCGAAAATCTCATCGACCTGCTTGAAATTAAGCGATTCACCCTTTGAATACTCTGGCGGGATTTCAATCTTCGGTTCAGAAGAAAGTTCTCGAAGACCTTCTATCCATATCCACGATTCCTCTGTACTTAGGAAGTCCTTAACTTTGAGATAGCGAACCAATCCTGGTCCGAGCGTAATGATATATGCTCCATTCAAACGCTTTTCAGATAACTGAATCGTAGCCGGATTCATGAGCGCCTTTTACATGATTTGATCACCATTTCAATTCTTGCAAGCGCCGCGCGACTTCCTCGGCGTTGGCGCGGCTGTTGAAGGCGCTGATGCGGAAATAACCCTCGCCCTTCGAGCCGAAACCGGCGCCGGGCGTGATGACCACGTTGGCTTCGCCGAGAATCTTGTCGAACGCCTGCCAGCTGGTGACGCCTTTCGGTGTGCGCACCCAGATGTATGGCGCGTTCACGCCACCAAAAACTTTCAGGCCGGCTTTCTTCGCGCCCTGGCGCAGCACGGCGGCGTTGCCGAGATAATGTTCGATGAGCGACTTCACCTGCGCCTTGCCTTCGGGCGAGTAGAGCGCTTCCGCCGCGCGCTGGACGATGTAGCTCACGCCATTGAACTTCGTCGTCATGCGCCGCGACCAGAGCGGGTGCAGCGGTTTGGCCTCGCCGGATTTCGTGAAAGCGTTCAGCGACTTCGGTACGACCGTGAACGCGCAGCGCGTGCCGGTGAAGCCGCCGTTCTTCGAGAAGCTGCGGAACTCGATGGCGCAATCACGCGCGCCGGGGATTTCGTAGATTGAGTGCGGAATCGCCGGGTCGGTGATGTAAGCTTCGTACGCGGCATCGAAGAGAATCACGGCTTTGTGTTCGAGCGCGTATTTCACCCACGCTTCAAGCTGTGCGCGCGTGGCGACCGCTCCGGTCGGATTGTTCGGCGAGCATAGATAAATCACGTCCACGTGTTTCTTCGGCGGCTCGGGAATGAAGCCGTTGCTCGGACGGCACGGGAGATAAACAATTTTGCCGTAAGCGCCCGCTTCGTTCGCCGGGCCGGTGTGGCCGGCCATCACGTTCGTATCCACGTAAACCGGATACACCGGATCGCTGATGGCGATTTTGTTTTTGTCGCCGAGAATGTCGAGGATGCTGCCGCAATCGCACTTCGAGCCGTCGCTCACAAAAATGTCGTCGTCAGCCACGTCGAGGCCACGATCCCGGAAATCGTTCTTGGCGATGGCGGCGCGCAACCATTCGTAGCCTTGCTCCGGGCCGTAGCCTTTGAACGTTTCGCGTGCGCCCATTTCGTCCACGGCCTTGTGCATGGCGGCGATGACGGCGGGCGGCAGCGGCTCGGTCACGTCGCCGATGCCGCAACGGATGAGGCGCTGGACAGCTTCGAGGTTTGCTTCGCAAAACGTTTTTAC